>JAGQRC010000555.1 GCA_020425835.1 Planctomycetota bacterium
TGAGCCTCCGATCTCGGAAACGACGGGCTCTGGTCATCCCGGTGCACCACGAATGGCGTCGTGCGGCGCGAGGCGCACCTTCGCGGGTCGTTCGCGCGTCGCCGGTCAAACGGTGTGTGACCCCGGATGTCTTTGTTTACGGTAGCGAGCCCCATGACCTGAAGTCCGGGGTCACTTTGACTCGTCGAGCGTCGGCTCCTCGAACCGCAACACTTCGAGCGCGTGCGAGGCGGAGAACGGCTTGATCAACAGACGGGGCGGAGGCTCGCTCCCGCTCCGAGCAGCGAGCGCGATCTCCGCGCATCCCGTCATGTAGACGATGCGTAGACCGGGGTGTGCGGCGGCGAGCTCCTCCGCGATCTCGAAGCCATTCGCGTCCGGCATCTGGACGTCGGTCAGCAGGATGTCGATGTTCGGGAGTGCTGCGGCGGCGGATCGCGCGACGCGAGGGCCTTGCGCTTCGATCACGTGGAAGCCGAGCGATCGGACCAGCCAGGACACGGCTCGGAGCACGGCCTCATCATCCTCGACGATCAGCACCGTCTTCGACGGCATCGACCGATCGTCGATCGCCCCCCCGGCGGATCGGGCGGGTCGGAACTGCCACTCCGTCTTCGAGTCCAGGGTCTTCGAGTCCAGCGTCTTCGAGTCCAGCGTCTTCGAGTCCAGCGGTTCCCGGTTCTCGTTCACCCCCGTCGAGTTCCCCATGATGGGCGCGACCTCCCGTTCTCGACCGACCGCGTCGGTCTCGTTTCCTCCGGCCGCCCGCGCACGAGCAAGCGAAGCCGATGGGGAAAACGACGTCCGTCTCCCGAATCCACCGGAAATCCTCGTCTTCTTCCCGACGAGAAGCGGCTCGACGCCGGCCGTCCCTCCCCGTAACCTTCGACTTCCCGCCGTCCGTCGACGCGATGGGAAGAGTCTCAACGACCTGCGGTGTCGGGGCAGTCGGACGGGATTGGCCCTCGGATCTTGGAGCGCTCGAGTCTCGGTATGAGCGAGGATAGCGGCGACATTCCGACCGGCGAGGCTCTCACGTCCGCCCGCGTGACCCACTTGCTCCACCGGTGGCAATCCGCGGACGAAGCGTCTCGTGACGCGCTTTTTCGCGCGGTCCACGCGGAGCTCTACCAGCTCGCTTCCGCGATGATGCGAGGGCAACCCGTCGATCACACCCTGCAGGCCAGCGCGTTGATCAACGAAGCGTTCCTGAAGTTGGCCGACGGGGATGCGACGGCGTGGGAGGGGCGTGTTCATTTCTTCGCCGTCGCGTCACGAGCGATGCGGAGTATCCTCGTCGACCATGGACGGCGAAAGCGCCGCGCCAAGCGTCGCCCTCCCGGCGCGCGAGTGCCGTTGGACTCCATCACCGTCTGCTACGAGGAGCGAGCGATCGACATCGAGGCGCTCGACTCCGCACTGGAGGAGTTGGCTCGTCGGGATGACCACGCAGCCACCGTCGTCGAGCTGCGCTTCTTCGGCGGAGCGACACTCGCCCAGATCGCCGAGCATCTGGGCATCACCGTGCGTGCCGTCGAACGCGATTGGGAGTTCGCACGCGCGTGGCTTCATCGCGTGCTGAGGAGCTCCGCCCGCGAGTGACCGATGAAGGAGAGGCGAACGGTGGGATCCCCGTCCGAGTCCGGCGCGCCCGATCCTCGGCTTCCTCCCGACGCGGAACTGAGTCCCGACCAGTGGCTTCGCGCGAAGCAGGCGTTCGGGGATGCGCTCGAGCTCGAAGCGACCGCGCGTCCCGCGTTGCTCGAGTCGCTGCCCCTCCCGGTGCGACAGCTGGTGAAAGAGCTTCTCGCCGATGTCGAGGGACGCGAGGCGACGAGTTCGTTCCTCGAGCCACCGACCTTGCACTTCCCCGACTCTCACCTGTTCAGGATTCCCGGATCTCCCGCGAAGGACCTGGGCCATCCCGGTCAGACGATCGCGCGGCGCTATGAGCTCGAGGCGCGAACCGGGCGTGGAGCCGCAGGGGAGGTGTTCCGGGCGGAGGACCGACTGACGCGGACCTCGGTGGCGGTCAAGCTGTTGCGCGGGTTCGTCGATGTGGATGAGCTCGCGTCGGTCCGGTCCGAGGTCGCCGCGCTCCGCCTCTTGCGATTGCCGGGCGTCGTGCGGATGCTCGATGAGGGGGTCGACGCCGACCCTGCGTTCATCGTCATGGACTGGGTGGAGGGGCGCCCGTTTCCCGGTCGATCGTCTCCCGTGCCCTGGAGCGAGCTCGCTCCGGTTGCGGTCGGTCTGCTCGAGGCCCTGCAGCGTGTCCATCTCGCCGGGTTCCTGCACGGAGACCTGAAACCGAGCAACGTCTTCGTCGACGGGAACCGAGTCACGATCCTCGACCTCGGCCTCGCCCGCGCGGTCGCGTCGAGGCTCGACGGAGCGACGCCGTCCGGCGGGACGCCCGCCTATCTCGCGCCCGAGTTGTTCGCGGGCGCCGACGCTTCGCCACAGAGTGATCTCTACGCTGTCGGTGTCATGCTCCACGAGGCGTTGACCGGTCGATCGCCGCACACCGGTCGATCGCTACCGGAGATCGTGCGCGACCGTCGCGAGCGCGAGGTGCGGCTCGATCCGAGTGACGGCATCCCCGACTTCCTCGCCGATCTCGTCACGGCGTTGCTCGCACGCGATCCCGCGGAGCGACCGCGCGATGTGGGCTCGGCCCTGCAGGATCTCGGCGACTCGACGTTGGAGTCGCGTGTCGAGGTCATCGTCCGCCAACGCCTCGCGGATGGCGGTGCGTCGAGCGCGGCCGAGTTGCGACCGCTGTTCCAGGGGCCGGAGCGGTTGCTCCATCTGCCGAGCGATGCCGCCGACGAGCTGTGGCGGAGGTCCGACGGCGATCGTTCACGGATCGTCGCAGAGCTCTCTCGCTGGGTGCGTGCTGGGCTCGCCACGCCGGTGGAGGATCGTCTCGCGGCGACGCGCGACTCGATCGATCGACTTCAACGAGAAGGAGTCGGGATCGAGGGCCACGATCCCCACGCCGATTCCGCATCGCGACGGTCGAGTCACCGCCTCGCGGCCGAACGCCTTCCCGTCGGAAGTGAGGACCGTCTCGCTCGGTGGATCGCCGCGGGCGCGACCCGCGAGGTGGTCGAGGCGTCGCTCGAGCGCGCCGAAGCTCTGCGCCGAGAGGGACGACACGGCCTCGCCTTCGCCACGCTCGAGGCCGCGCTGCCGGTGGCGCGCTCATCGAGGCCCGCACTCGCCGCGATGCTGCGAGCCTTGGTGTTGGCGGCGCATCGATTGTCGACGCCCGTCGCGTTCGATCGTGCCCTCTATCAGCTCGAGATCACCGAGCCGCTCGATGACGATCTCGAGCGACTCGCGACGTTGGCGCGCGGTGGCCTCGCCATTCTCCAGCGGGGAGGGCAGCGGTCCCTCGCCTTGATCGACGGCATCCCTCCGTTCGAGGACCTCGAACTCGAGCTCCAGCGGCAGCGCGTCCGAGCTTCGGCGACCCGGCTGGGGTCGATCGACGCGCAACGGGAGGCGCTCCACCAACTCGAGTCGTGGGCGGAGGAC
>JAGQRC010000556.1 GCA_020425835.1 Planctomycetota bacterium
GTGCCTCGATCTGGAGCCACGGCGACCAGTCGGCCCCCATCGAGAAGCCGCTCGACAACCCGTACTCGAGTCTCAGGTCGAGCTGGGCATCGATCGGATCCCCGACCTCTCCCGATGGGTCGACCTCCGCGGCGGTCTGCACGATTCGGGGGGTCGCCGACTCGATCTCGGTGCGGACCGCGCCGACGACGTCGACCTCCGCCACACGGAAGATCTCCTTGAGGCGCTCCGACTTCCGGCGTGCGGTCTCGTCGTGGTTCCATAGCTCGATCAAGAGCCCGATCGGGGCGAGGATCGGCACCGAGAGGAAGCTGTTCCCCTGATCGATCTCGTATTCCGACGGGAGCTTGCCGCTGTAGGTCACCGAGTCTTCGGAGATCTGGCGGAGTTTCACGGTGCGGATCCGGGAGATCTCGGCCGCGGTGGGGCGCACCGACCCACAAGCGGAGACCAGGGCCGCAGTAGCGACGATGAGCACGAGACGGAGGTTCATGGGTTCCATCCTTCCGGTCGCTCTGCATCGGCTCGTTCCACCGAGGACTTGAGCGGGAAGGCTCCGATAAACGTCGCCCTCGGGCCGATTCGGGATCGAGGGGGATCACAGCCGGGCGCCGCGATCTCGCGCGGTCCTCGGGAGATGACTCCCCATCCGGCGATCGGCTCGGTAGAACTTGCGGCCCCATTCGTCGAAGGAAAGGACTCCGACATGTCTCCGGCGGAAGCGCGAGACGCTCGAACCTACGAGTTCCAGGCCGAGGTGAGGAAGCTCCTCGACATCCTGGTCCACTCCGTCTACTCCTCGAAGGATGTCTTCATCCGAGAGTTGATCTCGAACGCGGCCGACGCTCTCGAGAAGGTCCGGTTCGCGACCGTTCGCGGGACCGATGTCGTTCCCGATGACCGGGAGCCGGGCATCTGGATCGAGACCGAGTCGGACGGCGATGGCGATGATGCCCGCAAGCGCTTGATCATCACCGACAACGGGATCGGGATGACCGAGGACGAGGTGCGGTCCAACCTGGGGACCATCGCGCGCAGCGGGGCGACCGCGTTCCTCGAGGCGCTCAAGGATGGGGAACGCGACGTCAGTCTGATCGGACAGTTCGGGATCGGCTTCTACTCGGTCTTCATGGTCGCCGAGAAGGTCGTCGTCCGCACTCGATCGGCCACGCCGGGCGCGACCGCGGTCGAGTGGGAGAGCGACGGGCTCGGAGCCTACACGATCCAGGAGATCGACGAGGAGATCCCGAGGGGGACCCGGATCGAAGTGCACCTGAAGGCCGAAGAGCACCGATTCGCAGAGCGATACACGATCGAGGACGCGATCCGCACCTACTCGAACTTCGTCCCCTTCCCGGTCCACCTCGACGGCAAGGTCGAGAACAAGACCAAGGCGATCTGGCGCGAGCAACCGGCGAACGTCACCGACGAGGAGTACCTCGAGTTCTCGAAGTTCCTCACGTTCGATCCAGGGGAGCCGCTCTACCGGCTGCACTTCGTGACCGACAGCCCGCTCCAGTTCTCCGCGCTCCTCTACGCGCCGTCGACCAACCCCGAGTCCATGGGGTTCGGCGAGAGCGAGGTGAGCCTGCAGCTCTACGTGAAGCGCGTGTTGATCGACGGCTCCAACCGCGACCTGCTCCCGAGCTACTTGCGCTTCATCAAGGGGGTCGTCGAGTCCGAGGACCTGCCGCTGAACATTTCGCGGGAGACCCTTCAGGAGAACCGGGTCCTCGCGAAGATCCGCGACATCCTGACTCGGAAGGTCTTGGGGGGCTTCGCCGACATCGCGTCGAAGGACGAGGAGAAGTACCTCGAGATCTGGGACAAGTTCGGACGGACGCTGAAGGAGGGCTATGCCGACTTCGCCAACCGCGAGAAGGTCCATCCCCTCCTGCGTTTCGGTACGTCGGCGAAAGAGGGACTGACCGGACTGGACGCCTACGTCGAGCGCATGCCCGACGCTCAGAAGGCGATCTACTACTTCACCGGACCGAGCCGGGACGCACTCGATCGTGAGCCACGGCTCGAGCTCCTCCGGTCCAAGGACGTCGAGGTCCTCTACCTGTACGACGTGGCCGACGAGGTCGTCCTCGGTTCGATCATGAAGTACCGCGACAAGCCGATCCTCTCCGCCGACCAGGTCAAAGTGGAGGATGTCGCCGAGCTCGGGGATCCGACCCGGAAGGCGGACGATGAGCCGGCGGAGAAGGCCGCGCGCGACCGTGCGTCGTCACTCCTCGATCGATTCCGCGAGATCCTCGGTGAGCGCGTCGCCGAGATCCGATTCTCCGATCGGCTGGTCGACTCGCCGGCCTGCCTGGTCAACGTCGACGGCACCTCCGCGCACCTCGACAAGATTCTGCGGATCATGAACAAGGACACCGAGCTGCCGAAGCGCATCCTGGAGGTCAACGCGCGTCACCCGCTGATCCGGAGTCTCTCCGCCTTGGTGGCCCGGGACGCGAAGGACCCGTTCATCGAGCAGGCCTGCGAGCAGCTCTTCGACGGGGCGATGCTGGCGGACGGGTACCTGACCGATCCGCATCGTTTCGTCGCGAGGATGCAGGAGGTGCTCACGGAGGCGGCACGAAGCCGAGTGCCGGAGGATCCGGCCGAGTAGGCCACGGTCGATCGATGACGATCAGCCCACGCGGCTGAGCGCCCAACCGACCAGGGCGATCAACGCGAGGTGGAGCGCCACGAGCAGTGCGAAGGCTCTCCGATAGGAGGCCTTCGTCGTCTTGTGGCGCACACCGTACTGGGCGACCAGCGCACCGGGCCACCCCCCCAACACCTCGATCGTGTGCAGCGTGCGCTCGCGGATTCTCCCGGCGCCGTCCGCGCCTTCCGCTGCCCGGATCTTGTCGAGGATCGCCAGGCGGAAGCCGATCGCACTCAGGATCGTGAGCAGGGCGAGGTAGCCCGCGCCGAGGCGCGGCCAGCGGAACCAGAGTGAGGCCGCACCCACGGCAAAGGGAATCGCCGCGGTGATCAGCGTCCCGGGAGGGAGTCGATCGAAGAACAACGGAACGTCGGCCGCGACGATCCGGCGTCGAATGCGAGCCGCGTCGAACGCGAGGACCGCCTCGATCCCGACGCCTGCGGCGATCGATGCGACGTGGTCTCGGAGAACCGTGGTCAGCGGTGCGACGAGAAAGGGGATCGCGATCAGCAGGGGAAGGGCGAGTCCGGCGCCGAGGATCCTCAAGGGTTTCGACCTCCAGTGGGCGACACTGTGACCGCGGGCGGCGATGATGATCGCGATCGCACCGACGTACAGCGCGCAGCGAACCGGGGTCGGCGCTTCGACGAAGAGCCGGGAGCCCACCGCGATCGCGAGCGCCCACGCGGCAGCCGAGCCGACGGAGTTGAGGAACGAGGTCAGCAGGATCACGGTTCTCGCTGTTCCATGACGGGGCGGAGGTGAACGGTCGCGAGATCGTACCGGAATCGTGGCCGATCGCGATTCTCGAGCTGTCGCTGTTCTCTGCTCGACGGTGTCCCGCGGGCGACGCGCGAGGTCGCCGTCCGAGGCCCCG
>JAGQRC010000054.1 GCA_020425835.1 Planctomycetota bacterium
CGATCCGATGCGCTCGACGTCCAGGTCCCGGTGCGCATCGACGGGGTCGACGAGGATCGCCTCCATGCCGACGGCGCGAGCCCCCCGCACGTCCACGTCGAAGATGTCACCGACGTAGATCGCCCGCGACGGCTCGACGCCGATCACCTCCAGGGCGATCGTGAAGATCCGCGGGTTCGGTTTCTCCACACCGACGATGGCCGAGTCGACGACGGTGACGAACAGGCCGCCCAAGCCGGCAGCGTCGAGGCGCCGCTCGATGTGGCCGTCCGAGTTGCTCACCACCGCGAGCGTCCAACCCGTGTCGCGGAGCTCGAGGAGCGCTTCGCGCGTTCCCGGGATCACGCGACACCAATAGTGATCGACGCCTTCCACGGTGGCGAGGCGAGTCGCGAGCGATGCCAACACGGGCTCGATCGACGCATCGATCGGGATCCCCGAGTGGAACAACGCACGCCGCATGTAGAACTGACGCACGTCGAGCCCCTCCGTCGAGCGGCCCTCGGCGACGAAGCGTGAGACATCGCGGCGAGCGAGCGCCTCGCCCCGCGCGAGTCGGTCGACTTCGATGGAGTGTCCCGCGTCCCGGAGGTCGTCGGCGATGCGCTCGGCGTCGAGATGGATCAGCGTGTTGCCGGCGTCGAAGACCACTGCGCGCTTCACGATCGCTTCCCCTTCGCGCCGGGCGCCCCGCCCGGCATCAACGGCCGGATCTCCAGGCGACTGATCACCGTCGGGTCACTCGTCTCGAGGATCGCGCGGCACGCCTCGCCGACATCCGCCGGCTGGAGCTTCCATGAATCGTCCCGACCTCGGGTCGCGTTCGACTCGGTCGCGACGGAACCGGGGAACACGGTGCTCACCTTGATGCCCTTGTCGCGAAGCTCGAGGAACAACGACTCGGAGAGTCCGGTGAGCGCGTGTTTGCTCGCGGCGTAGGCACTCCCCGGTGCCAAGGGAAGACGCCCGGAGATCGAGGAGATCGCGATGACGTGGCCCTGTCGTTGCGCGACGAAGTACGGCAGCGCCGCTCGGATCGAGAAGAAGGCGCCGTGCACGTTGGTGTCGATCACGTCGCGCCAGCGCTCGAGCGAGATCTCGAGGATGCTCTCGCGCGGAATGATCCCCGCGTTGACGACCAGAGCGTCGAGCCCTCCGAGGTGCTCCACCAACACGCGCACCGTCTCCTGGATCTCCACCGGATCGCGGACATCGCCGATCGCCCCGCACGCCCGTCCGCCCGACGCTCCGATGGAACGGACCGCGGCGTCGACGGAGTCGGGATGTCGACCGACGATCCCGACCAGGTGACCGGCAGCGGCGAGACGCTCCGCGATACCGCGACCGATCCCTCCGCTGCCCCCGGTGATGATCACGCGTCGCGTGCGACGGGGCGCATCAGTCATCGCGCCTCGGTTCCGCGAGGCGACGGGATGCGAGATCGACTCCCGGTCGCACGAGGGCGAGCACGTCACCCAGATGATCGATGCGGTGATCGCCGTCGATGCCGCCGTATCCGATGAAGCGGACGCCGGCGTCGCGAGCGGCGGCGCGATCGAACTCGCTGTCGCCGACCACCCACGCCCGAGATCGATCGACGTGGCACAACTCGAGCGCTCGGTGGACCATGTCCGGAGCAGGCTTCGCTTCGGGGACGTCGGTGCCACCGACGATGTGATCCGCTTCGATCCCTACGGTGGCGAGCATCGAACGAGCGAGCGGTCGAGGCGTGTTGGTGATGACCGCGGTCGCGACTCCCTCCGCACGCAGCGCGCGGACGGTGTCGGAGGCGCCCGGGTTCATCACGAGGTGCTCGAGGTGGTCCGGGAAGACCGTCTCGAAGCAGCGCTCGACCTCCGCCAACGTGCTCCCCCGGTAGTAGTGATCGAGATCGGCTTGGATCCCCTGCCCCCAGCTCTCCGCGATGGACTCTCTGGCGATGGTGGGATGACCGAGAGCGTCCGCGGTCCGGTTCATCACGCGGACCCAGACCTCGAAGCTGTCGACCAGGACACCGTCCATGTCGAAGAGCACCGCGAGCACGGACACCTGCCTTCTGTCGAACCGTGTCGGCTCGGTCTATCGGCTCGTTCGACGGCTCGCTTGCGAGCCGTCGGTGGTTTCGGGGAACGCGGGGCGTCGCACCCACTCCGCGGAGGAGCCTCCAGGCCGCGGAGGAGCCTCCAGGCCGCGGAGGAGCCTCCAGGCCGCGGAGGAGTGGGGCGCCCACGATCGCCGCGCGAAGAACCAGGCATGGACCACACTCGCCCGCCGGAGTCTAATGCAAGGCCCCGGTCGGTGCCATCCACCCTGCTGCGTCGGTGATCCGTGATCGCCACCGTTCTACGGAGTCCGTCATGTCGATCGTCAGCTCGAGAAACGATGGTCGCAAGATCATCCTCGGCGTCGTGCATCTGCTCCCGCTGCCGGGAAGTCCGCGCGGGATGCGTTTCATCGCGGCGCGTGAAGCGGCGGAGCGCGATGCGGACCGACTCCTCGAGGGAGGCTGCGACGGGTTCATCGTCGAGAACTTCGGCGACACGCCCTTCGTGAAGGGCACGGTCGAGGCCGCGGTCGTCGCGGCGATGGCGATCGTCGTCGAGTCTCTCCGGAAGCGCGCGGGTGACGGACCTCTGTTGGGCGTCAACGTGCTGCGCAACGATGCGATCGCCGCCCTCTCGATCGCGCACTGCGCCCGGGCCGACTTCATCCGCGTCAACGTGCACACCGGAGTGCAGTTCACCGACCAGGGGATGATCGAAGGGACCGCCGACCGCACACTGCGCGAGCGCCAGAGGCTCGGGAGTTCGGTGGAGATCCTGGCGGACGTCGCCGTGAAGCACGCGGTACCGCCGGCCGGGTTCGACCTCGAGGCGTCGGCCATCGACACGGCGCGACGCGGCCTGGCGGACGGTCTGATCGTGACGGGTCGCGGAACCGGAGAGGCGACCGACCTCGAGACGGTGCAGCGCGTCCGCCGCGTGGTGCCCGCGCATCCGCTGTTCGTCGGGAGCGGGGTTCGGTCGGGGACCATCGTCGGGCTCCTCGGTTCGGCGGACGGCGTGATCGTGGGGACGAGTCTCAAGGAAGATGGCGAGATCTCGCGGCCGGTGTCGGCGGCGCGGGTCCGAGAATTGGTCGGAAGGGTACGAGGTTGAGATGGCCAGGGGATCGACGGAGTCGTTCGAGAACGAGGCGCTGTTCCTGCGCCACGCGGACTGGTACCACGCGGCGAACGCCGTGATCGTCGGAGACGTCGAGATCGGTGCCGGGGCGAGCCTCTGGTACGGGACGATCCTTCGCGGCGACGACGCCAAGATCACGGTGGGCCAGCGCGTCAATCTCCAGGATCTCACGATGGTGCACGCCGACCCGGGCGTGCCACTGGTGATCGAGGATGACGTCACGGTCGGACATCGCGCCATGCTCCACTGCCGGCGCATCGGCACGGGATCGCTGATCGGCATGGGGGCGATCCTCCTCGAGCAGGTGGAGATCGGTCCCGGATCCCTCGTCGGTGCCGACGCGGTCGTCCCACCCCCTACCATCATTCCTCCGAACTCCATGGTCCGCGGCGTTCCTGGACGCGTCGTTCGTGAGACCACGCCCGAGGAGCGCGCCGGGATCCTGGCGAGCGTCGCGAAGTACGCGGAGAACGCCGTCGACTTCCACCGACGCTACGGCGCGCCTCGTTGAACCTCGTCTTCCCGACCCTCGCGTCCTTCGTCGTCGTCGCCGTCCTGGCGGCCGCGGTGTCCGGGCAGGTCGCTTGGTCGTTCGTGGCGCTCACGCTGTTCATCGCTTTCGCGCTCTACGCGGTCGCCCGATGCTCCCGGGCCACGGATCGACGGCGGATCGCCGTCGGAGTCGCGTTGGGCGTCGCCATCCTGTTGATCGGCGCGTTCACCCGCGCATCGCCCTCGGTACGGCCGGAGTGGATCATCATCGGGGCGCTGGGGGCGATGTTCGTCATCCGAGGACGAACTTCGGCGGTGTCGGGCGCGCGCCGGAACGAGACGCCATGACCCATGACGTCTACTTCCGTCCCGGAAAGCCGCGCGATCGCGACAGCCTGACTCGGGCGGTCTTCGACCACTATGTCGACACGCACCCGTTCCTCGACTGGTCCCCCTCGCCGGAGTCGGGCCCCCCGAGTCGCGTCTGCTACTCGAATCCATCCACCGAAGTGGAGTTCCACTACGAGTGGCTCGAGGTCGACGACGCGAGCGACGATCCCCGGCTTCCGGTCTCCTGCGACGTCGACGGATGCCGACCGCACGTGTTCGGCCTCGAAGCGGCCCACGAGTTGGGACGTTTCGCGGAGCGCTTCGATCTTCGCGTCGATGACCCGCAGGAGCCCGAGGCGCCGCCGTTCCGCTGGTCTCGCGATCGTTTCATCGAGAGCTACGAGAAGACGCGTCGCGCCTGCTACCGAGCGCTGGTCCACCCGGATCGTGCTCCCCCCGCGCCCGCGCCCCCGACTCTCCCGCGCGCCACGCTGCGAGCGACGTGGCGATGGAACTTCGAGCGGGCTGCCGATCCGCTCGGAGGTCGAGAGATCTCGTTCGTGAGAGTGCTCGGCATCGTCCGCACCGTCGTTCCGTTCGGCGAGGCCGGGCCGGGCGACGCGTCGCCGACCTGGCTGCCCGAGGTCGATCTCCTCCTCGTGACCGAGGCCCGATCGGGAGTGCCGCGGCTGCTCCCGCGGACGGAGTTCGACGCGCACCTCGGCGCCCCGGAGATCGCCGCCGGGGCGCTCGGACGCTGGCGGCTCGATCCCGACCTGCGGACGTTGCTGCTCCGACAGATCATGGAGGGACCGACCGATCTGTCGCTCCCGTTCACGGTGATCGGGCTCGAGTCGATCCTCGACCGGGAGGATGTCGAGTCCGCGCGCCGCGGTGAGGACGACGGTCGGATCGGTTTCGACCCCGACGGAGGGGAAAATCCGACCCGACTGGGATAGTGTCGGCCCACCTTCAACACCATCGGGAATTCGCCGTGTCGCATCTCCTCGCCATCGAAACGAGTCACGCCCGCGGGTCGGTCGCGATCGGGCCCGTCGCCGGGAGCGGGGAACCCTCCGTCGAGTTGTTCCCGCCCGGGCTGGTGCACGCCCGTGAACTCCATCCCGCGATCGACCGACTGGTCCGGCGACGGGGGCTCGAGCGCACCGCGATCACTCGCATCGCCGTCAGTCAGGGCCCCGGCTCCTACACGGGGATCCGCGTCGGGGTGTCGGCAGCAAAGTCTCTGGCGTGGGCGTTGACCGTCGGCGGCTCGAGCTGCGCCGCTTTCGGGGTCTCGAGTCTGCAGGCGATCGGAACCGGCGTCGCGCGATCCTTCGAGGCGCGATCCTCCGAGATGCGATCCTCCGAGAAGAGCGACGCGCAACGACCTTCGCTCCCGTTCGAGTTCGCCGTGCTCGTCGACGCGCGCCGCGGGAGCTGCTACGCGGCACGCTTTCGATGCGAACCGAACGCGACGCTCGCTCGCCTCGAGGATGATCACCTCGCGCCGGTCGACCGGTATCTCGAACGACTCCCCGCGTCCTGTTGGCTGGTCGGGAGCGGCGCGCGAACCTTACCCGGCGTCGAGCGGTTCGCGCATCTCGAAGAGACTCTGGACTGTCCCGACGCGTCGAGTATCTTCCGCTTGGGAATCGAGTTCGCCCGCCCGCCCGAAGACCCCCATCAGTTGATGCCCGTCTACTTCCGACCATCGGAAGCCGAAGAGCGTCGCGACCGAGATCGACGGTCGTCCTGACTCCGTTCGAAGCAGCGTGATCCTTGGAGTGCGTGTATGCAGCTCCCTCGGGTGTGGGCCGAGATCGACCTGGATGCCCTCAGCGACAATCTCGCAGCGGTCCGCCGAGTCCTCGGCGCGTCCGTGGACGTGCTGGGTGTCGTCAAAGCAGACGCTTACGGGCACGGGGCCATCCCGATCGCCCGCGTGTTGGAGGAGCATGGCGTCGCGATGCTCGGCGTCGGAGACTCGCACGAGGCGGTGCAGCTGCGACAGGCGGGAATCACGACGCCCATCCTCGTCCTCGGCGCGGTGGTCGACAGTGAGATCCCGCTCCTCGTGGAACACCAGATCACCCCGTCCATCCACTCGCCCGAGCGGGTCGAGGTGTTCGAACGCTACGCGCGGGCGATCGGTGAACGAATCGGTCTCCACCTCTTGATCGACACCGGCATGAGCCTCCTCGGTGTGACGCCAGCGCGGGCGATCGACTATCTCGCTCGGATCGCGGCCTCTCCCCATCTGAAGCTGGAGGGAGTCGGGACCCACTTCGCCTCGCCGTCGGATCCGGAGTTCACGGCCCGACAGCTCGCCCGTTTCGAGCGGGTGGTGGGCGGCGCACGACGACGAGGGCTGGAGCTGAACCGTATCCACGCCGCGTCATCCGTCGTTCTCGGCAACGGTGCACAAACGTACTACGACATGGTGCGCGTCGGGGGGCTGCTGTACGGACTGAGCGAACCCGCCGACGGTTCGATCACCCCTCGACCCACGCTCTCGTTGCACAGCCAGGTCGTGCACCTGCGCGACGTCGACGCGGGGACCCCGGTCAGCTACGGCGGCACGTTCGTCACCTCGCGGCGGACCCGGTTGGCGACCCTCGCCGTCGGCTACCACGACGGCTACCTCCACCACTTGTCCAACCGCGCGGAAGTCCTGATCCGAGGTCGACGCGCCCCGGTCGTCGGCCGGGTGACGATGGACTACACGCTGGTGGACGTGACCGACGTGCCCGGGGCGGCGGTCGGCGACCGCGTCGTGCTGCTCGGTCGGGACGGTGACGCGTCGATCACCGGAAGGGACCTCGCCGCCTGGGCGAGCACGATCGAGTACGAGATTCCGAGCCACCTCGGCCCGCGGGTGCGCCGGGTCTATGTTCGGAACGGACGCAGCGCACTCCAGACGGAGTCCACGCTCCCGTCGTCGCGCGAACCGGTCCGCCGGGAGTCGAGCCAGCCGATCCTGAACGCCTCGCCCGGCGCCCCGGAGTGACCGTCCGCCCCGGGCGGCGATCCTCGTCCCGTCCCTCGTCCCACTTCGGGAGTCGCGAAGTCGACAGGTCGGGATCCCGCGCCTCGCCCTCGCTCCGGTCCGCCGTCGCGGGAATGGGATTGCGACGGCGAGAACGGGGCCGACAATGAGGCTTCCTGCCCACTCCTCCGGGGCGAACGCGGAAGGCCGAGAACTCCCGATGCCGCGTCAGGTGCTCAATCGATCCTCGCAGCGCCGCCGCCGTCGTCGACGTCGATTGATCGTCGTCGTCGTCCTCGTCGTCGTCGGATTGGTCGTGATCAATCTCTGGACGTTGTTCGGGGAACGACACCTCACAGCCCGCGTGCGAGAGATTCTCGATGCTCGTCTCGCGTATCCCTACGAACTCGATCGCGTCCGGTTCGGTCTCCTGGATGGGCTGACGATCGAGAATCTGCGGATCGAGTCTCCCAAGGCGGACGCGCCGCACCAGAACATGGTCGAAGTCGAGACGATCCATCTCGAGTTCGCGCTCCGCCGGTGGCTGACCGGCGGCAGTCCGATCCGACGCGTCACCCTCTCTCACCCCCAGGTCTACGTCGCGATCGAGGAAGACCTCTCGTCACCGCTGGCGCGGATCCTCCGGCCCGCCGACGACGCGTCCGCCGACCTGGAGATCCCGGAGATCGTCGTCGAGGATCTCGAGGTTCGTACCTGCCCACAGTCACTGTTCCAGATGAAAGAGCCACTCGAGGTCGACCACTTCTCGCTGACGCTCTACGGGGACGAGGAGTACCGGTTCTCGGGCACGGCGAAGTATCCGCTCGTGCGACGAGTGCGGGTCTCGGGCACCGGCGACCGCGAGGACCACACGTTCGAGGGCAAGATCGACGTCACTCGAGTCCTGCTCGACGAGACGGTTCGAGAGCGTCTCCCCGAGCGATTTCGTAGCGTCTGGGATGAGTACCGACCCACGGGAATGGCCAACGCGAGTCTCGACTTCTCGTTGTCCGAGGGACGCATCGCCGACTGGCGCGTCGAGGTCGAGATCATCGAGGCGAGCATGCAGCTGGCGGAGCCACCGTTGGCGCTCTCTTCGGTGCACGGGTCCGTCGAGATCCTCCCCGAGAGCGACGCCCGTCGGCTGGAGGGCGATGCGCTGGCTCCACCGTCAGCGCTGCGATCGCCCGGTCGCCTGCGGACGCTGACACCGTTGCGAGGCCGAGCGTTCGGAGGGGAGGCGAAGATCGAAGGAGGACTCGAGTTCCACGAGTCCGAGGTCGTCGCCGACTCGATCCACGTCGAGCTCGACCACATGCCGCTCGAGGAACAGACGCGGCAGCTCTTGCGAGGGCCGCTCCGCGATGCGTTCGATCAGCTGCGTCCGCAGGGGTTCGTGAGCATCGATCTGACGGTGTCCGGCCCCGACACGGTCCTGACCGTCGACGAGCTCGAGCTCGAGGAAGTGACGATCGTCCCGACCGCATTCCCCTATCCGATCGAGCGAGTCAGCGGCGTGATCTCCCGGTCGGGCGACCGTTACTCCGTGCGGCTCGACGGGGGCGCGGAGGGAACGCCGCTCCGAGCGCGCGGACACTTCGGACTGGCCCCCACGTCGAGTCTGCAGCTCGAGCTCCGGGTGGAGCGTTTGCTCGCCGACGCGGAGATCCGCGACGCGCTCCCGGAGGGGATTCGCCAGGTCTGGGAGCTACTGCAGCCGGGGGGCGTGACCGACTTCGAGATCCGGCTCGCGCGCGAGAGCGGGTCCTCCGATGCGCTGCTCGAGGTGGAGCTCGACCCGACCGCGGCCTTCATGCGCTATCAGCACTTCCCGTACACCATCAGCGACATTCGAGGGCGCGTCACCGTCCTCACCGACATTCGCTTCGGCGAGCAGGTCGAGGCCCACGCCCGCGAAGTGCGCCTCGAGCAGTTGCGCGGGTCACACGGCGATTCCGAGGTCTTCTGCGACGTCGGGGAGATCCGTTTCCAGCCCTTCTCGCTCGACCTGCGACTGCGATCGCCGTCGGTCGCGATCGAGCGCGACATCCTCTCCGCCCTCCCGGACGAGGCCGCGTCGTTCCTTCGCGGGTGCAATCTCGACGGTCGGTTGAAGACCGGCGTGATGATCGCCTTCGATGAGGAGCGCCACCTCGAGGTCGAGGTGACCACGGAGGTCGTCCCCCCCGTCCGCATGCGCTACCACGCTCTTCCCTACCCGCTGACCTTCCTGAAGGGGACGACGACGTACACGCTGTCCGACCACTCGACGCGGTTCGAAGGGCTCGAGACCGACCCCGCTCTCGGCCCCCGGATACGGGTCAGCGGGCACGCCAACCCGGGGGAAGAAGAGGGGGAGCAGCGGAACTTCTTCCTCATCAAGGTCGATCCGGGCAACGACGTCCCAGGTCTCGACGTCTCGGACCCCGTCCTGCTCGAGAGCCTCCCGACGGACGTCCGCAACCTCCTCCAGAAGCTAGCCGTCGTCGGATTCGCGACGTGCGACCTCCTCGTCGACTACACGCACTATGCGCAGGTCGGGGATCGGGAGGAGCGACAGAGCGTCGACTACGAGGGGCAGGTCGAGGTTCACGACGGAGGTTGCCGCATCGGAGTGTCGGTCGAGGAGATCGAGACCACGCTGTCGATCTCCGGGACGGCAGGGCCTCGGCCGGAGGACAACCATCGCTTCTCGGTGCTCGTCGACGGCGGGCGGTTCCGCTTCTCTCGGTTCCTCGTCAAGGACGTCGACGCGAGCTTCTACTACGGCGAGGAGCATCCGATCATCGCCAGTGGTCCCACCGCGGGGACCGGGGAGACCTACCTTCCCGATGCTCAGTTCTACTCGCGCCTCCGAGGCCCGAACCAGACGAAGAAAGCACTGCAGGCCTACATTCGCGATGCGGATGTCTACGGTGGATCCCTGCGCGGTTTCTTCTTCGTCGACGTCGATCGCAACAAGGACTTCATGGGGTCCTACCTCGCCGAAGGGATCGATCTCTCGATCGGCGGAGGCGAGATCTTCAAGTCCGAGGGGATCCAGGGGCGTGCGGACGGTGAGGTCATCTTCAGCGGAGCGATCGACGCACCCGACCGGCTGTGGGGCGAAGGCCGTTTCGGAATCTCGAACGCGCGTCTGACCCAGATCCCGCTGATGGCGAACGTCCTCCGCAATCCACTCTTCGGGTTGTTCGAGGGGCTCGATCGCGAGCAGAACTTCGTGCGCGAGGTCCGTGGCAACTTCACGATCGAGCCGAACCGATTCCGAGTCCACGACTACGGCGACTTGGAGCTGAAGACGGGAAGCGGCGTGACCTTTCGCGGTAAGGGCTCCCTCGACTTCGATCTGAACATCGACATGCTCCTCGAGCCCCAGGGGTCCCTGATGGGGCTCCCCGGCCTGAGCACGATCTTCAACAAGGCTTTCCGAATGCGCCTCGACGGTCCACTGGACGATCCGAAGTCGAACTTCGCTGGGTTTCAGTGAGCGCGCCGCGACGCCCGACGTCGACCCGCCCTGCTCACTTCTCCGGCATCCACCTCTCGAGGTCGACGTTCAGGGCATCGGCGACGCGGTTGATGTGATTGAAGTACCCGACGATGTGCACGATCTCCAGGATCTCGCCGTCGTCGAAGCTCACCGTCACGTCGTCCAGCGCCAGCACGTTGGGCGGATAGACCTTGACGATGTTACGCATCCGGATGAGATCGGGGGCAAGGGGCGAGGGGCTGTCGGTCACGTGCAACCCTTTCGGCTGGGAAGGAAAAAGCGGAGCCACGAAGACGCAAAGAGCACGAAGGGGCACGAAGAACTGCTTCTATTTGTTCTTCTTTATGCCCCTTTGTGTGCTTCGTGCCTTCGTGGCTATGCCCTCTTCTTGCGTTACTGCCAGACGTCGCTGCCGTCGTACATCTCGACC
>JAGQRC010000557.1 GCA_020425835.1 Planctomycetota bacterium
CGGCGGACTCTCCTTCCGTCGGTCGCTGTGTTCTATCGGCGGACTCTCCTTCCGTCAGTCGCTGTGTTCTATCGGCGGACTCTCCTTCCGTCGGCCGCTCTGTCCCACTGGCGGACTCTCCTTCCGGCGGCCGATGCTCCGTTCCATCCGTCGATCGGCGGAACTCGAATCCACAGCCGACACGGATCCACAGCCGGCACTGACCGTCCGCGGCACTGGCCCACTGACTCGCCGACGCTTCTGGCGCGCAGACGGCGCGGGCCCGGTTCCTCACCGACGTCGCCGTCCGCCCGCCTCCGTCCCGCATTCCATTCCACCCGACCGTCGACTCTTCGCGCGACGATCTCGCTTTCCGCATTGCCACCGATCCCGGACTCGCCGACGATGACGGTTTGCTCCGACCATCGACGGGGCGCTCCGACTCCGTTCGAAGGGGATGCCGATGTTGAGCCAGCGAATCCGGGAGCTCAAGCCTGCCGCGACCCTGGAGATCAACGCCAAGCGACTGGAACTGATCGATCAGGGCCGAGAGATCATCAACTTCGGCGTCGGCGAACCGGACTTCGACACCCCGGAGTTCGTCCGCCGTGCGGCTCAGGACGCGATCGACCACGGTTGGACCCGCTACACCCCGGTGCCGGGCGTCGCCGCGCTCCGGGAAGCGGTCGCGAGCCAGGTATCGAAGACCCGAGGAGTCGGGGTCGATGCATCCGAAGTGATCATCACCAACGGCGCGAAGCACGCGCTCGCGCAGGCACTCCTCGCACGAGTCGATCGGGGCGACGAGGTCCTGATCCCGAGCCCGTACTGGGTCTCCTATCCGGAGATGGTGAGGGTCTGTGAAGGGCAGCCCGTTGCGGTTCCGACCTCCGCAGCGGACCGGTACAAGGTGACGCCATCGACCCTGGAGCCGTTCGTCAGCCCTCGCACCGTGGGTCTGATCCTCAACTCCCCGAACAACCCGACCGGGGCCGTCTACCAGCGTGATGAACTCGACGCGCTGTTGGCGTTCGCGGAGGAGAACGATCTGTGGGTCCTCTCCGATGAGATCTACGAGGACTTCGTGTACGACGGCGTGTTCGCATCGGCTTGGACCGAGGAGAGCCGTCGCTCGACGATGCTGGTCAGCGGCGTATCGAAGAGCTACGCGATGACCGGTTGGCGGATCGGGTGGCTCGTCGCAGAGCCCGGTTTCGTGAAGCAACTGACTCGGCTCCAGAGCCACACGAGTTCGAACGCCACTTCGGTTTCCCAGGCGGCGGCGCTCGCCGCGCTCAGTGAGGACGGTCGGAGCTTCTGCCACTCGATGCTCGATCGTTTTCGCCACCGACGATCGAGGACCGTGGAGCTGCTCGGAGCGATCGACGGCGTGGTGGTCGAGCCGCCTCAGGGCGCGTTCTACGTCTTCTGCGACGTGACCGGTGTCCTCGAGAGGCCGGGAGCGCCGAGCACCAGCCAAGAACTCTGCCTGGCCGCGCTCGATCGCGCCGGTGTGGCGCTGGTTCCCGGTGAGGCCTTCGGCGTGGAGCGCGCGCTCCGACTCTCCTACGCCTGCTCCACCGCCAACATCGAGAAGGGCATCGAGGCGCTCCGGCGCTACTTCGACGAGTTGTCCTGACTCCCCACGTCCAGGTCCAGAGGTCCGCCGGTGGCGCCGATCGATCGTGCCACCGGTCCCGCTGCGGGTCCTTCGACCACGGTTCGATGGCGAACGGGCCGGCTCAGGGGACGGTGTTCGGAGCAGCAGAGCCGGCGTCCGCGCCGCTCGATTTCCTCGCCGAATGGGTCTTTCTCCGCCCGATGTCCACACCTAGAATACGGAAGTTCTCGTGTGCCGACCGTCGACCCCCTTCGAACGAAGTGGATCATGGAACGGCCCGAACGATCCTCGCCGAAGAGTCCGACCCGCCCCAGTTCTGCGTTCGACCGGAGGAACAACGATGATCACTCGAATTCGACCCATCCGCTGGCTTGCGCTCGCTGCGCTCGCCATTGGGGCGACGACCCTACCTCGCGTCGCTTCCGCCCAAGCCATCGCCGTCGAGGCGACCCCGGGGCGTCCCGTCCTCGTCGCCGCCGACGACCACGCCAGTCAGTTCGAGAAGGAGATTGCGGCGGCGATTCACCAGGTCGTCGAGAAATACAAGCAGCAGTTGGCCGACCAGCGGGCTCGCTCCGAGCGACGCATCGCGGAGCTCGAGGAGCAGACCGCTCGACTTCGCGCTCAGATCGAAGAGCTTCGGCGCGGACTCGCTCAGCGGCACGAGGAAGATGAGGACGAGGACGACGATGACGATGCGGCGCCCGCCGCAGGACGACCGTTCCTCGGGGTTGCGCTGGCACCGGCCGCGCCGGAGCAACTCAGCGCACTCGGGATCGAACGGGGAGTGCTGGTCAATCGCGTCGTTCCCGAGACGCCGGCGGCTCGGGTCGGACTGAAGTCGGGAGACGTCGTCACCTCGTTGCGCGGTAAGGCGGTCGACTTCGAGACGTTCACCGACGTGATCGCCGGCGCGAAGATCGGCGATCGGGTGGCGATCGAGTACTCGCGACTCGTCGATGGAAAGCCGGTTCGGTTCGAGGGACAGGTCAAGCTCGCCGCGCGCGATTCGTTCGACCTGACGCAGATGACACCCGGAGCTGCCGAGCCGAGCGAGCCGCGTCCTCCCGTCGAGCCGAAGCCGGCTCCCGCGGCGCAGTCGGAGCCGGTACGCCTCGGGGCTCGTGTCCGCGAGGAGGCGGAGAGCCGCTTGATCATCGTCGAGGTCACTGCTGGCTCCAACTCCGCCGAGGCGGGACTCCGCGAAGGCGATCGACTGATCGCCGTCGGCGGGCGCGACGTGGCGACCCTCGAGAACGTCAAGGATGCGCTGACTCACCTGAAGGCCGGTGACGAGAAGGGTCTCACCTTCGAGCGCGACGGTCAGATCCGCACCGTGAGGTTGCGCTGGGGCGCGGGAGAGATCGAACCGAGCGTGCTCGGAACGAAGAGCGAAACGGGTTCGGCGCGCCGGGCACCGGAGCGGACCGAAAAGACCCCGGGATACCTCGGTGTGAGCATCGACACCGAGGGCGGCGTTCTCCGTATCGATGAAGTGTTGAGCGGTTCACCAGCCGAGAAGATGGGGCTCCAGTCGGGAGACCGGATCGTCAGCGTCAACGGCACCGAGGTGAACAGTCTCGAGCAACTCGGTCAACTGTTCGGCGGACTCTACGCGGGTGACGCCGTGACGGTTCGCGTCCAGCGCGGCGACGATCACTACACGATCAAGGGGACTCTCGGCGGGCGGGACACGCCGCCGTCCACCGCCGCGGTCTCCACCGAGCGTCCCTACGTCGGGGTCGAGGTGCGGGAGCTCGGGCGCAATCTCGAGATCGCCGAGGTCTTCGAGGGAAGTGCCGCCGCGCGTGCCGGTGTCGCCCAAGGCGACCAGCTGGTCGCGATCGCCGGACGTCTCGTCGAGCGGCTCGAAGGTGTGCGCGCCGCGCTCGACTCGTGCAAGCCCGGTGAGACGGTGGAAACGCAGGTTCTGCGCG
>JAGQRC010000558.1 GCA_020425835.1 Planctomycetota bacterium
AGTCCGCGCGGCTCCATCTCCAGCGTGGCCATCACCGCCTGGGCGATGTCCTCGCTGATCAGCTTGTGCGGGTCCTTCGGACGCTCGGGATCGCGGCCTCCGAAGCCCGTCTGCACCTCGCTCGGGTTGATGCAGATCACGCGGATGTCGCGCGGGCGCAGTTCGGCCTGCCAGCACTCGGTCATGCCTCGGAGCGCGAACTTCGTCGAGCAGTACGCCGTCCCGTTCGCGTAACCTCGACCCCCGGCGGTCGAGGCGACGTTCACGATGTCACCGCCCCCGTCGAGATGGGGGAGCGCCGCCTGCGCCATCAGGGCCGCCCCGAGAACGTTGGTCTCCCACATCGCGTGGAAGAGCTCGGCGTCGATCTCGGCGACCGGCATTCGGCGACCCCAACCGGCGTTGTTGATCAGGACGTCGAGTCCACCCATCGCGCTCACCGACTCGGCCACGATCCGCTGCGCTTCCGCCGGTTTGCCGACGTCGCCGGCCACACCGGGAATGCCCAGCGCCTTCGCCGCCACATCGAGTCGCGCCGCATCGCGGCCGTTGATCACCACCTTCATGCCGCGTTCGAGGCCGGCGGCGGCGATCGCCTGCCCGATTCCGGCGCTGCCGCCGGTCACCAACATCCTGCGTCCGTCGAGTTTCATCGGTTCGCCCTTCGCTTTGGGGGTGGGTCGGGAACGCTACCACCGTTCGCGGGCCGCGGAAAGTGCGGGAGGCATCGGGTAGCATCGCGCCGCTGAGGAGCCCCGAAGGGAGAGCGCATGAGCGGGTGGCCGGTTTCGATGACGAAGTGCCGAGGTCAGGGTGGCGGGCGTCTCCTCGCCGCGAGCCTCGCGTTCCTGTTCGCTTGGACGTCCGTCGCGACGACTCGTGTCGCCGGAGCCGAGGAAGGGGAGACCTTCGTCGACACCAAGCGCGGGATCGCCGCGCAGCGCGATGCCGCCGACGCCGCCGCAAAGCGGGTCGTCGCGGGCGACGCCGCGCTCGATGAGATCCTCGCGTTCCTTCACGATCCGTCGGCCCAGGTGCGAGACCGAGTGGTATCGACGCTGATCGAGAAGGGGACGAGCGAGCAGCTGGACGCGTTGCTCCGAGGGTTGGGCCACCGGGAGCCGCTGGTGATCGAGGGTCTTGCCGAGGTCTTCGCCGTGCGCGGACACGCGGCCGCCACTGGACCACTCCTCATCGCGCTCGGGCAGCGTCGACCGGTCGCCACCACCGCGATCCTGTTGGACGCGCTCGGAGCGTTGCGCTCTCCGGACTCTTGGAAGCCCGTCCTCTCCTTCTTCAAGAAGCAGAAGAAGCAGGCCGCACTGCAGGCGGCGGCGTTGCGGAGTCTCGCCCGTATCGACCCGGGGCAGGCCCGGGCGCTCGTCGACGAGTCACTGGGGTCGAAGTTCGCCGAGGTTCGACTCGCGGCGATGGACGCGCTCCGGGGCAGTGACCTCGAGGCGTGGCTGGGACGCGCGCCCGGGTGGATCGCCGACGATGTGTTCGACGATGATCCCCAGGGACCGCGGATCTGGTTCGCGGTCATCGAGGAACTCCGCACGCTGGAGGACCGCGTGAAGCACGCTGACGCCCTTCGATCGATCGTCGGGGCGTTTCTCGAGCGGGGCGATGCCGTGAAGGGTCGGGCCCGGGCCGATCT
Source organism: Planctomycetota bacterium (assembly GCA_020425835.1). Next base: position 1,661 of record JAGQRC010000558.1, read on the forward strand.
CTTCTCGCTCCTCGAAGGTCTGACCGGGGAGTCGATCGCCGCCGACCTCGAGCTCTGGCGCGAATGGTGGAAGGCCCACGGGGCGCAGTGGACGCCGAGCGCGGTCGGCGCGACTCCCGAGCGAACCAACACCGCGGTGGCGAAGTTCCACGGCCTCCCGATCGATTCCTTTCGCGTCGTCTTCCTCCAGGATCTCTCGGGCGGAATGACGCGCGACGCGCAGGGCAAGTACGACGGAGCGGGTCCGTCGCGCCTCGACCAGGCGAAGCGCGAGCTCGCCAAGACGCTCGAACGCCTCGATGACCAATGCATCGTCCGACTCGTCTACTTCGCCTCCTTCTTCGAGACGTTCGGGTTCGACCGCAAGGCGGTGCCGCTCGGGAAGTCGCGTCGATCGCTCATCGCCGCGAGCGCGGAGCGTCAGGTGCCGAAGAAGCCGCACTACAACCGCGGCAACCTCTACGACAGTCTGGTCTGGACCATCCAGCAGCCCTACGTCGACACGATCTACATCCTGACCGAAGGGGCGCCGACCGAGGGGAAGTTCCTCGACTACGATCGCTTCCTCGCGCACCTCGAACGCGAGTGGCGACCGTATCGGACGCGGATCCACGTGATTTCCTTCGGCGAGCTGCGCGGACGCAACAAGAACTTCCTCGAGAAGATGGCCAAGCTCACCGGCGGGGAGGTGCGGGAGGTCGATCCGTTCGCGGAGGCGGGGGACTAGCGTTGTCGGTTCAACGGCTGGCGCCGTTGACACTTCCGTGGCCCGAGTCGTCCAATGCTCCGTTCCGAGTTCGTCCCGCAATCGGGGGATAGATACTCAACGAACTTCCTGCACGGTCCACTAACAGCCCGCTGAAGACTCCTCCCCGCCAGAGCCCGCGACTTCAGAGACCATCCGCCTCACGACTTCCCGGGTCCGGTTGCTCGGGGGAGTTGGCCTCTTTGGGTTTCCACCCGTCCAACTCGCGGCGGAGCTCTCGCAGTTCTCTGGATTGAGGGATGGCCCACGCGAGGACGATGAGCACGATGCCCGCGACCAAGAGGTAGTGACCGATGACCGCCTCAATGTTCCGGTCGTAGCGGGCGCCGTTGTGGATCAGAGGGCCGGAGACGCCGAAGCCGAACAACGCCATCAGGACGCAGGCTCCGTTGGTCCGGCGGAGTTCCTGGAGTAGCTCGCGCATCACTCGACTCCTCACTCGACGTTCAGCTCCACCGAGTCGACGTCCTCGGTGACATCGAGCTCGAGCTTCGGAGTCGAGGAGAGGTTGCCGCCCCCTTCGACCGACGAGATCCGGTACCGTCCCTCTTCGAGCCCGGCGAAGCGGAAGCTCCCGTCTTCGTCGGCGAACGCGGTCTTCACGACTTGACCGTTCTCCTCGCCGATGCCGCGGCACATCAGGAAGCGGCTGTGGTCCCCGCTGGCGCTCCGCACGTGTCCTCGGATACTCAGCCCGGTGCGGAGCGTGATGTCGAGTTGCGCGGCGGCACCGAGCGCGACCTCGACTCCGCGTTCGAGGTGGGGTCGGTAGTCATCATGGGTGATGCGGATGTCCCGAGGGCCCTCCGGGAAGCTCTCGAGTCGGTAGCTCCCGTCCGCATCCGTCGTGGCGCGCTCCTGCGTCACCATCGCCTGCCAACTTCGGCGGAGGAGCTCCTCGTCCGAGAGGTCGGGGTCGGCCGGCTGCGCGACGAGAATCGTCGCGCCGCTCACCGGTTGTCCGTTCTCATCGACGACCCGACCCTCGAGGAGGCCCGCCCGACCGAGCGCGAACGGCTTCTCGACGCGTGTGCCCGGCTCGAGGTCGACCCGAGTCTCGGTCGAGGCATAGCCCGCGGCGCGCAGCGTGATGCGGTAGCGACCCGC
>JAGQRC010000559.1 GCA_020425835.1 Planctomycetota bacterium
GGCAATCCGGTGTATCTCTGTGAGGTCGCGCATCACGCCGACTCGGTGATCGAGAACCACACGCTCCGCCGACTCCTGCAAGCGGGGACCGCATCCGCCGTCCAGCGGGCCTTCGCCGCCGAAGGGTTCACACACCTCCTGTTCGATGCGCGTTTGGTGTTCGCACCGCCCGGGAAGACCGACCTCACGCTCGAGGAGCAGAGTCGACTGGCCGAGTTCCTCGGCCTGCACGCCGAGCTGGTCGACCGCGAGGGTACGACGCTCCTCTACCGGATTCGTGGACCGGAGCGCGGGTCATGATGGTGCGGCGCCCATGGATCGAGGGCCCGATCGGGCTCGGTCTCCTCCTCGCGGGAGACATCCTCGCGATCTTCGATGCGTTCGCGCTGGGATACCTCGTCCGTTTCCATTGGAACTGGATCGGAGACGAGTCGATCGCGGCTCCGGATCCCGGGGAGTACGCCAAGGCGTGGTTCCTCGGAGTGGCGATGATCGTCACGCTCTACCACGCCTACGGGCTCTATCGGAATCGTGGATCGATCGATCCGATCGCGCACTTCTCGGCGCTGCTGCGCGCGGGATCGGTGGCGATCATCTTCATTCTCGCCCTCTCCTACTTCTATCGCGGCTTCTCCTACAGCCGGCTCGCGGTGTTCGTGACCTGCGGGGTGGGGCTCGCTCTCTCCGGGGGATTCCGGCTCGCGTGGGAGAGCTACTGCCGCCGACTCCGAGCGGCGGGCAAGGTCGAGGTGCCCGTGGTTCTCGTGGGGAGTCGAGACCTGCCCCGGTTCCTCGCGCGAAGAATGGAGCAGGATCGATCCCTCGGGATTCGGATGGTCGCCGTCGTCGACGACGTCGCGATCGAGTCCGAGGAGTTCGCGGGGCTCCCTCGTGGGGGCTTCGAGGATCTGCCACGACTGATCGAGTCGACCGGAGCGCGCGAGGTGTTGATCGGTCACCCCGGCGTCGCGCATCACGAGCTCCTGCGGATGATCGAGTGGTGCGAGATCCGGGGCATTCGCATTCGCACGGTGCCGGCGACCTACGATCTGGTCATCGATGCGAACGACTTCGAGGACGTGGGGGGCATCCCGTTCGTCACGGTCAACGAGCGTCGCGCGCGACCCTGGTTCCGGCTCTGGAAGCGCGGGTTCGATCTCTTCTTCTCCACGCTGGGCCTGATCCTCGTCTCCCCGCTGCTGGTCGCGGTCGGCTTGGCGATTCGCTGGGACTCGGGTTCTCCGGTCTTCTTCCGACAGCGCCGGGTCGGTCGGGACGGACGCCCGTTCACGATGTTGAAGTTCCGCACCATGGTGCCGGACGCCGAAGCGAGGCTCGCCGATCTGATCGACCTCGAGCGCTTGGCGGAACCGGTCTTCAAGCTGGACGACGATCCGCGGGTGACCCGGGTCGGCCGTTGGCTCCGGAGGACCAGCCTGGATGAGCTTCCCCAACTGGTGAACGTGGTCCGCGGTGAGATGTCGCTGGTCGGTCCTCGACCCGAGGAGTCCCGCGTCGTCGAACGGTACGACATCTGGGAGCGTCGACGACTGAAGATCACGCCGGGGATCACCGGACTCCAGCAGATCCACTGCCGCGGGTCTCGCTCCTTGAAGGAGCGAGTCCGTTGGGACATCTTGTACCTCCGTCGGGAGTCGGTGCTGTTGGACCTCTGGATCCTGTTCCGTACGCTCATGGTCGTCGTGCGAGGGAAGGGGGCACGGTAGTGCTGATCGAGAAGTTGCCGCTGCGGACGACCACCTTGGTCCTGGCTCTGAGTCTGATCGTCATCGCCCAGAGTATCGCAATCTTCTCGTGTCCCGGAGCCGACCCGTTCTACTCGGAGATCGACCTCGACACGATCGCCGACGGCTACTGGTACAGCAGCCAACCGCGGAGCTGGGTCTACGGTCAGCCGGACGCGACGCCGGCGACGCACCGGTACCCGATCCTCTCCGCCGTGGGCTACGCCGCGTACTCGATCGCGGGGTATTCGTCGCGCACGGCCGCGATCCCGATGGGTTTGTGTGCGATCGGCGTGACGCTCCTCATCGTCGTCCTGGCGATGCGGAGGTTCGGTCCACGAACCGCGCTGTTCGTCGGCTGGATCCTGGCGTTGGAGCCGTTCTGGAACTCCACCGCTCGCTTCCCGTTCCCGTACCCCCTGATCGCGCTCTGGATGTTCGCCACGCTCGCGGCGAGCGCGAGCGCTTCACCCCGTCGCTCGAGGACCGCTCCGTGGTTGACGGTGATCGGGGCGGTGTACCTCCATCCGATGTGCGGCTTGGCGTTCCCCTCGGTGCTCCACGACGCCTGTGCCCGTCGTCGTCCACCCGGCACCCCGTCGCCCTGGTGGGAGTCCGCGCTCCTGGTCGGTGCGGCGGGAGCCTCGCTCGGCTGGTACTGCGCCGCCACCGGGGCCCCGATCGCGCTGCGGCAGGACTTCGGCCTTCCTCTCGCCGGTGTCGCGCCGATCGTGACCTTCTGGGGATTGCTCGGCGCGTTCATGGCTTGGATCGAGCCCGATGGTCGGGTCGCCCCGGCTCGTTTCGATCGATCGGTCTCCGGATCCGTGGGTTGGATCTGGATCGTTCTGCTGCTGACCGGGGCGTCGACCGTCGCCTTCGCGGTGACGATCCCGCTGCTCGTGCATCTCGCGTCGCTTTTGGTCGAACGGGTCATCGCTTGGGCAGAGCTCGGGCGCAAAGAGGTGTCGAACCCGCGACTCATCGTCGCCGCGGTCCTCCTCTGTCTCATCACGACGATCCTGTGCGCTCCGCTGGTCTCCGTTCCCGATGGACTCGCGACGTCGCTTCGCCTGCGGATGGCGGTCGCCGTCGTGGGCGTGCTGTTGACGCTCCTCCTCCCCTGGCTGCCGCGACGCGCTCGCATGGGGTGGCCGGCGGGGCTCGCCGCGATCCTCGCGGGCTCGATCTGGGTCCCGATCTGGCTGCTGCACTTCGGCAGTCCGCACTACGACTGCTCGGCCGCCAGTCGACAGGTCGGCCAGCTCCTTCTCCCGGTCGCTTCGATCACCGGAACCCAGGCCGCCTGGTTGTCGGTGAACAACGAGCTGGAGGTCGTCCCACCCCGTCGGAGGGATGATGCGTCCCATGAGTTCTTCGTCGGTCGTCCCGAGAACGCAGAGGCCGAGGGTGTCGAGTTCGTCGAAGTGTTCCATGTGCTCGGCCACGCGATCCGACTCTATCGTCGTGATGGCGCGCCCGTGCTCGCGAGCGCGTACGAGTTGGCACTCGATGCCTCGAGTCGCGGCGACGAGCAAGTGGCCGAAGACTATCTGTTCGCGGTGCTCAAGGGATCGGGTGATGCCGCGGCGGCGTGGAACCAGCTCGGTCGCCACCTGGTCCGCGAGGGGAACGTCGAGGGTGCCTACCACTGCTTCCTCAGAGCGGTGCAGGATGAGCCGAGTCGCGTGTCGGCGCATGTTTCGCTCGCGAGCCTCTACCTGCGCGACGGCTACTGGCGGGAGGCGCGGAATCACCTCGAGGCCGCCCTCGAGCACGATCCGGGG
>JAGQRC010000560.1 GCA_020425835.1 Planctomycetota bacterium
CTCGAGGGTGAGGGCTATACCGTGGCGCCCACCGAGCGGAAGGGGCTCGACCTCACCGTCAGCGGGCGCTCTTACGAGGAACCGGAAGACCGGGGGGTCACGGCGACCGTGACCCTGAAGCGACGCCGCGACAACACGGTCGGTGTCCGGCTCAAGACGGCGAGCCATCACCATTGGGCGGTGTTCTGGTGGAGCGCCAAGGCGCACGCCGAGAAGTGGGGCGCCCCGCTCGGCGACCTGCTCGCGGAGCGGTTGCAGCCGTGGACGAACGCGCCGGCCTCGACGGCGGCGACCGCGGTCGGCCCGGGGCGCGATCGACCCGACCCCACCCTCACCCACTACCTCTTGATCGGACTCTCCCAACAACGGGATCCCGGCCTCCGAGGACTCCCCCGAGCCGTGCCCGACGTCGACCGTCTGGCCCACGCCCTCGCCTCGGTCGGGGTCCCCGAAGAGCGGATCCGCGTTCTGAAGGACCGTGAGGCGGGACGCGCCGAGATCCTCGCCGAGCTCCAGAGGGCCGGCCACGACGCGTCGCCCGATGAGGCGATCTTCGTCTACTTCGCGGGTCACGTGGTGGAGTCGCAGGATCGCGTCTTCCTCGCGGGATACGACGCACGGCTGGACAACGTGGTCGGCACCATGATCTCGCCGACCGGGCTCGACGCCGCGCTCGGTGCGGGGGTCCCGCAGTTGGTGGTGATCGATGCCGTCTCGAGGACGCTGTTGGACGACGCGGTGTGGGACGCCTTCGGGGGTGACGATCGAGCGCTGATCGTGTCGATCGAGCCGTCGAAAGCGGACGACGGGGGAGCGGGAAGGGTCGTCGCGGCGATCCAGTCGGCCTGGATCGGTCAGACGGTCCGGACCGCCCGGGAGTTGTGGGTGGCGATCCGGGACGCCGTTCCCCGCGCGCCGCGATCGGTCGGGGACGTGGAACACGTGAAGGTGAACGGACGATGACGATGGGCTCCGAGGGTTGTCCGAGTCGAGCAGCGAGCGTCGATCGTGAGTGGTAGCGAGATCCCCGCTCTCGAGCCGGGGAGCACCTTCGCCGGCAAGTACCGCGTCGAGCGGTTGGTCGGTCAGGGCGGCTTCGGCGCCGTCTACGAGGTTCGGAACGAGCTCGGTTGGAGGCAAGCGCTCAAGGTCCTCCACCCCGACATCGGGGGGAACGAGCTCTACCGCAAGCGTTTCCTCCGCGAGATGCAGATCGCTCGCGATCTGCTGCACGAGAACGCGGTGGCCGTGCGCGATGCCGGCGAAGTGGGCGGCTCGCTCTACTACACGATGGACTTCGTCGAGGGAGCGACCGCGGCGGAGGAGATCAAGCGCCACGGACGGATCGATCCCAATCGCGCGATCGACTGGGCGGTCCAGGTCCTCTCGTTCCTCGAGTTCCTGAACAACAAGGGCTACCTGCACCGGGACCTGAAACCGGCGAACATCATGATCGAGACCGACGACGCGGGTCGGGAGCGCGTGCGCGTCCTCGATCTCGGCATCGCTCGGACCCTTGCCGCCGACTCCCCCGACGCCCAGACGATGCTGACCGGCGGCATGATCATCGGCACGCCGATCTACATGGCGCCGGAGCACATCGCCGGGGACGAGGTCGACCAACGCATCGACTACTACGCGCTCGGCGTGATCCTCTACGAGTGCGTGTCGGGGCAGAAGCCGTTCGCCGGCGCGACCGTGCAGCGTCTCTACCACGCCATTCACACCGAGACGCCATCGGCACTCCCTGCGATCCTCCCCGGATTCTCCAAGGACCTGTGGAAGGTGATCCAACGCGCGATGGCCAAGGATCGCGACCAGCGTTTCCCCGACGCGCGGTCGTTCCGGATCGCGCTCGACGCCTGCCGATCGAAGGTCGGGGGGGCGGGGGATCCCGACGCCACGATCGCCGAGACCATCGCGGTGCCGATCCGCAAGGCCGCGTCGAGACCCAAGGTGCTCATCGCGGCAGCGGCTGCCGTTGTCGTTCTGGGGTTGGTGGCGGCGATCATCTGGCCGCGGGGGGATCACGATCCGGGGAAGTCGGGCGATGGTTTCGCGGCCGAGTGGGTCGGTCCCAATGCCCTGGAGGTGGTTGGCAAGGAGGCGGAGATCCGACTCGACCTCCGAGGGGTGGCCCCGTTCGAGGTGCAGTTGGTTCGTCCGGAGCGTCCCGTGAGCACCTGGATGTTCCAAGCGTCCGATGCGGTGGAGAATCACCTCTTCGTACGACGACTCCCGATCGAGGCGGGGAGCCTCGGCGAGGAGCAGCTCGAGTTGACCGTGACCGATGCGCGCGGGGAGTCTCAGAAGCTCACGCCGAAGATCCGCATCGATACCCGAGGACCTCGGCTCGAACGACCCGATCCCAAGAGCCCCATCGAGGTCGTCGGCGAGAGTCTGATCGTCGTCTCGGACGAGGCCCTCGCGTCGGCAGCCGCGAACGAAGTGGCGGGGACGTTGAGTGGGGACGATCCGAGACGGGCGACCTTCTCGTGGGCGGCGTTGCCGTCGACCGATCGCATCGAACTGCGACTCACGGACCGGCTGGGGAACGAGAGCTCGTTCACCCTCGAGTGCCAGCCGCGCTCGGACGTCGACCCCGGCCACGACTCGCCGTCCGGGATCTCGACGCCCCCGACGTTGCACATCGACTCGCCTCGGGAAGGAGCGGTCATCCGGGAGGCCAGTGTTCAGGTCCAGGGCTACCTGACCCGGGAGTCCGAGCTGTCGATCAACGGGACCTCGATTCCGCTGAAGGCGATCCCCCTGCCGCTGGGGGTGCGGCAGTACAGGTTCGATCATCGCCTCGAGCTCGGTGAGCTCGATGGGGAGCGATTCCCGATCGAGTTCCGCGTGACCGGCGAGCCGCCGTTGGTCCGCTCGATCACCGTGGACAACCGACGACCCGAGATCGTCGATGTCGTCGAAGAGCGGGTCGGCAATCGTGTGCGGGTGACGCTCGTCGCCAGCGAGTCGCTCTCGGCGGCCACCATCACGGTCGGGGTGACTCGATTGCCCGAGAAGGAGGTCCAACTCGATGACGAGCGGATCACCATCGACGTCGCGCCCGGATCGAACGTGCTCTACGAGATCACGGATCGCGCGGGCAACGTCCGCCGTGACTCGCGTCGGCTGCGAACCGCAGCAGAATCGGTGACGACCGTGGTTCCCACCGCCCCGGGAAGCCTCCCGAAGGGATACGTGGCGGTCGGCGAGGACATGGACGAGACGTTTCGACTCCCGGTCCGGATCCGACACGAGAAGAGCGGGATCGAGCTGGTGCTCGTGCCGCCGTCCCCGCAGCCGTTCTCTCTGGCTCCGATCAGCGGTGTCTCCGAGGGGGACCTCGAGCGTTCGGTCGACGCTCCGTTCTACCTCGGGGTGAGCGAGGTGACGGTCGGTCAACTGATCGCGACGGGGTTCATCGCGGCGTCGGAGCGGGCGCAGTACCTCGTCGACCCCAACGATTGCGACGAGAGTCACCCCGCGGTGTCGATCGACTGGAAGGCGAGCGATCG
>JAGQRC010000561.1 GCA_020425835.1 Planctomycetota bacterium
AACCCGGCGAGCCGCGCGGGTGGGGACGTCGACGTCCGCCTTCACCGCTACTGAGTGCACTCGATGTCGACCAGGATGAGGAACTCTCGGCCGAGGAGATCGACGGTGCCACTGCGGCGCTGCTGACGCTCGACCAGAACGGGGACGGCAACCTGACCCTCGAGGAGCTTCGCCCGCCCCGGGAGGGTCGACCCGGGCGAGGATTCGGGGGACCTCCTGACATGGGCCGCATGGACCCGATCGTCGCCGCGCTCGACAAGGACCGGGACGCGGAGTTGTTCGACGACGAGGTCACCGACGCGACGATCTCGCTGCGGAAGCTCGATCGCGATGGCGACGGGATGCTCTCGGCCGAGGAACTGCGGCCTCGCTTCGGAAGGGGTGGCCCTCCCGGCGGTCGACGTCGCGGCGGTTTCGGTGGTCCGGGAGGTTTCGGCGGCGACGAGCCCCGCGAAGGCGGCGCCCTCGAGCCGACCGAGTTGGATCCGGAAGATGGCGCCGCAGAGATCCCGGATCGGGCGAAGTTCGTCGAGCTGTCGTACCAGGGCGAAGAGGTGATGATCGACACCCACCTCGCGGGCCTCGAGTTCGTGAAGTTCCAGATCGAGGGCGCGGGAACCGAGAACCCGAAGATCTACTTCATGAACACGAAGACCCATCGCGCCCATCCGATGTTCATGAGCAAGATCGGACTCGACCAACGCGCCGAAGGACGAATGCGCGGCGTCCTGGTCTACTGGCCGCTCCTCGAGGCACCCTCCGGAGAGACCGGTCTCTACACCTACGAGTTCGAGCCCAACGACGCGTTCCCCTTCGAGATGATCCAGGTGGCGCACCAGCTGCTCGGGAAGCACTCCGCGCTTCTCCGCGGCCGCATCGCCTACAACCTGCTGACACGGGCGAAGGAGAAGTACCTGACCGAGACCGAGAAGTACGAGGCGGCGAAGATCCCCGTCTTCGAGACCGCGGATCGGTTCGCTTCGATTCGCTACCTCCCGCTCCACGAGGGCGAGTCGTTCGGTCGATTGAGAGTGATGGGAGCGACCGATCTCCCCGGCCCCCGCGACATCGTCCTCTGCACGGCGCTGCCGAACGAGATGCCGCGCGTAGCGGGAGTGATCTCCGCGGTGCGTCAGACCCCGCTCTCGCACGTGAACCTGCGGGCGATCCAGGACGACATTCCGAACGCCTACATCTCGGGTGCTGCGGAGAAGAAGGCGATCATCGATCTCGTGGGCAAGGCGGTGTACTACCGGGTCTCGGCGGACGGCTACGCGATCCGAGAGGCGACACCCGAGGAGGTCGACGCCCACTTCGCCGACCTCCGTCCGGCCGAACCCCGGACGCCGATCCGGGACCTCACGGTTCGAAAGATCCGACCGCTGTCGGAGATCGCCTTCGGGGACTCGGCGAGTGTCGGCGTGAAGGCGGCCAACCTCGGCGTGTTGCGCTCGATCGGCTTGCCGGAGGAGGCCACGCCACAGGGCTTCGCGATTCCGTTCTCCTTCTACGTCGAGTTCATGGAGCACAACGGCTTCTTCGACATGGCGGCCAAGATGATGGCGACGCCGGACTTCGTCTCCAATGCCGTGACCCGTGAGGAGTCGTTGAAGGAGTTCCGGAAGGCGATCAAGAAGGGCAAGATGCCGTCCTGGATGATGGACGCGCTGACCGAGGTCCAGAAGCAGTTCCCCGAGGGTACGTCGATCCGCGCCCGGTCGAGCACCAACAACGAGGATCTCCCCGGGTTCAGTGGCGCTGGTCTGTACGACTCCTACACGCATCACCCCGATGAGGGACACCTCTCGAAGACCGTCAAGCAGGTCTTCGCGAGTCTCTGGAACTTCCGCGCTTTCGAGGAGCGAGAGTTCTACCGCGTCGATCACTTGGCGACCGCCATGGGCGTCGCGCTCCACTCGAACACCGAAGGGGAGCGCGCCAACGGAGTCGCGGTGACGCGAGACATCCTCTACCGAACCGAGGAACAGGGACCTCGCTTCTACGTCAACGCCCAGGCCGGTGAAGACCTCGTGACCAATCCCACCGAGGGGTCGTCGCCGGAAGAGCTGCTCATCGGCCCGCGCAATCCGCGCTCGGACCAGTGGATTCGCTACTCGAGCGCGAAGGGGGAGGGTCAGTCGCTCCTCGACGCGGGTCAGCTCCTCGAGCTCCGTCGCACCCTGCGGCGAATCCACGAGCGATTCCGTGAACTCTACGGCGTCTCGCTCGACGAGACCGAGTTCGCGATGGAGGTGGAGTTCAAGATCACCGATGCGGGTCGGCTCTTCATCAAGCAGGCGCGACCCTGGGTCTTTCATTGAACCGTCGTTTTCCCAGCGATGACGACACCGGGGAGCGACGCGGAACCTCGCCCGAGTCCACTCCCCGAAGGTTGTCCGCGCACCCGAGCAGCGTTATCGTCCACGATCCCGCGGCTATGCCACCGCACCGTTCGTTCGAACCGGCCCCTCCGGGTGTGTGAGGATTCTGCCATGCCGACCATGACGCGCTGCTTCTCCTGGACGTCCTTCGTCTCCTGGGTTTCCGTTTTCTCCAAGCTGTCCATCGTCCTGATCCCGGTGCTGGTCGCGTCGGCGACCGGCTCGACGGCCCGTGCCGATGAGCCGACAGTGTTCGACGGCTTGAAGCTCCCGAAGCCGGGCTACGCGAAAGCGGTCGCGAGCTGTGATCCGGTCGAGTTCGAGGCGGACGGCCTGGACGTGACGATCTCGGTCATCCCGGACCTGTTCATCTACGAGATGGCGGTCGGGCTCGAGGAGATCCACAAGATGGCCTACACGGGAGATCGCCTCGAGTCGGAGGTCAAGAAGCTGTACGCCAAGGCGAAGAAGCAGCGCGGCAACGCGGCGTTCCACGTGAAGTTCGTGGACGGCGCCCACGACGTGTACTTCTTCCTCAGCAACAAGATCGACAAGCACGTCAAGGTGAGCGGAGGTGCTCGGAAGACCGGCAAGGTGACGGAGATGAAGCCGGACTACCGCTTCATCACCTGGACCGTCATGCAGGGTGCCGCGTCCCGCAAGCTCAAGATGATGCGGTACGAAGAGCTCGAGTTCGTCTTCCCCATCAAGATGGCGAAGGAAGCGGAGCCGGTCGAGATCCAGTTCGAGAACCTGGTTCGCTACCACGACCTGCCGAAGAAGAGCGAGTACGAGTACAAGGGCATCAACCTCGATGCGAAGCAGATCTCGCTCGGGAACTTCAAGGACCTCGAGCATCAGCCGTTCGGGAAGACGTTCTATCCGGGCAAGTGGAAGCTGCCCAAGGCGCCCGAGGGTTTCGATGAGCTGATCGCCCATCTCGAGGCCGAGAAGTAGGCGGAGTGCCGTTCTCGCGCTCGATCAGAAGATCAGCTCGACCGCGAAGCGCGCGAACGCGTCATGGCCCTCGAAGTCGATGTCGGTCCTCGGTGTGGTCGTCCCGGTCACTCGAGCTTCGGCACCGAAGGAGCGCCAGTAGTTGACGCCGACCCCGGCTCCGATCG
>JAGQRC010000562.1 GCA_020425835.1 Planctomycetota bacterium
GCTTCGGGCTTCCGACATCCCGCGACGTTCCCGCTGGCCGGCGCGCACGCCGCCGCGCAGTGCGCCGGCTGCCACCAGTTCGGCACCTTCGCGACGATGGGCGATGAGTGTGCCGACTGCCATCAGAGCGACTACGCCGCCGCGACCGACCCGGAGCACGTCGCGGCCGGAATGCCGACATCCTGCGAGGACTGTCACTCACCCATCTCGTGGGACTCGAGCTTCCAGCACCCATCGACGTTCCCACTGGTCGGTTCCCACGCGATCGCGGCCTGCTCGGGTTGCCATCAATCCGGCACCTTCCAGACGGCGGGGGACGAGTGTGTGGATTGCCACCTCTCCGACTACTCGGCTGCTCTTTCACCCGATCACGCTGCGGCGGGGATCCCGACGACGTGCGAGGACTGCCACGCGCCGCGGAGCTGGGCGTCGAGTTTCGAGCACCCCTCGGTCTTCCCCCTCGTCGGTGCGCACACCGCCGCCGCGTGTTCCGGCTGTCATCAGCCGGGCACCTTTGCGACCCCCGGAACGGACTGCGCCGACTGCCATCAGTCGGACTACACGAGGGCGACCGACCCCGATCACGTGGCGGCGGGCCTTCCGATGTCGTGCGCCGATTGTCACGCCCCGTTGACGTGGGACTCGGAGTTCACGCACCCGCGTACCTTCCCGCTGACCGGCGCGCACACCTCGGCGGAGTGCTCGGGCTGCCACCAGCTCGGAACCTTCGCGACGTCGGGCACCGATTGCTCCGACTGCCACCTCGCCGAATACACGCGCACGACCCAGCCGAGTCACGTGGCGGCGGGGATGCCCATGACCTGCGAAGACTGCCACTCCACGACCTCGTGGGACTCTTCGTTCCAACATCCGAGGGTCTTCCCCCTCTCGGGCGCTCACGCGTTGGCGACCTGCGATGCCTGCCACCAACCGGGGACGTTCTCGACGCCGGGGAGTGACTGCATCGACTGTCACGTCTCGACCTTCCAGGCGACGACTCGCCCGAGCCACATCGCCGCCGGGTTCCCGACCGACTGCACGATCTGCCACACGTCGACCGTGGACTGGAGCGCGAGCTTCCAGCATCCTCCGGTCTTCCCGTTGTCGGGGGCGCACGCGGCGACGGACTGCTCGGCTTGTCACGCGCGGACGACGTTCGACACCCCGGGATCCGACTGCGTCGACTGCCATCTCACCGACTTCCAGAGCGCCGCTCGGCCGAGCCATGTCGCGGCGGGCTTCCCGACCGATTGCCAGATCTGTCACACATCGACGGTCGGTTGGCAGGCGACCTTCCAGCATCCGCCGAGCTTCCCGCTCTCCGGTGCGCACGCGGGAGCGGAGTGCTCGGCTTGCCACGCGAGAACCACGTTCGACACGCCGGGTAGCGACTGTGTCGCCTGTCACTTGTCGGACTACCAGGCGGCGACCGGCCCGAACCACGTCGCGGCGGGATTCCCCACCGACTGTGAGTTCTGCCATTCATCGTTCTCCACCTGGAGTGGCGCGAGCTTCGACCACCCCGGCCAGATCGCGGGCGGGAACCACTCCGGGCTCGACTGCACCGATTGTCACTTCAACCCTTCGCGCTACGCCCAGTTCACCTGCACGAACTGTCACGAGCACGAGCAGCCGGAGATGGACAACGACCACGATCGCGTCACCGGGTACGTCTACGCGAGCGGTCCCTGCTACGACTGTCACCCCGATCCCGACTGAGCCGTGCGGCGTCGTGGACCGAGCGTCGTCGACCATCGGTCCTCGGACGTCTTGGCGTTCATCCGTGACGGAGTGGTCTACGCCGTATCGTGGATGGCGCTGGTGCTCTGCGATCCGACGGGTGCGATCCCCGAGCGCGTCCTGGAGCTCGACGGGTCCCCCGAGTGGCCGATATGGCTCGACGACGATCGTCTCGCGTACTGCGGCCCCTTCGGCGAACAAATGGAGCTCTGTGCGCTGAGCCTCTCATCCGGGCAGGTCACCCGGCTGACCGTGAGCGATGCGGTCGAGGAGTAGCCGGCCCTCTCATCCGATCGCCAGTGGATCGCGAGCATCGCTCGCGACGACGACGGAACGCATCTCGTCGTGACGCGCGTGGACGGCTCGGGGACCCGGAAGCTCCACCGCATCGAGGGTCGCCCGTGGAGCCCGGACGGGTCTCCGGACGGCCGTCGATCGCGCTCTCCGTCTCCGACTCGGAGCGTCGCTCGAAGTTCGTCGTGATCCCCGTGGATGGCGGAGCCGTGCAAGAGGTCGCCGAGGGGTGGTTTCCGGTCTGGCGACCTCGGGCTCGTTGACTCACGACACCTTCCACCAGTACGCCGCCGCGACCACGAGCGCATGATCGATCTCGCCGGAAGTGATGCGTTCGTGGAGGGCTTCGCGATGGTGGAGTTCCACCGCGATGTCCTCGGTGCCGTCGAGCTGCTGGGGACCCGCTCGTCGGGCGTCCCGCGCGAGAAAGGTGAAGCAGGAATTGGACTGGATCGCCGGGTTGGGAGAGACGCGTCCGAGCTCGGTCCAATCGTCGGAGACGAAGCCGGTCTCCTCGCTCAGCTCCCGGCGCGCCGCCTCGAGCGGGGTCTCGCCCGGGTCGACCATGCCTCCCGGGATCTCGAGCGTCGCGTGGCCCGTGCCCGCGCGGTGTTGTCGGATCAGCACGATCTGCTCATCCGTCGTGACCGCGATGACGTTGACCCAGTCGGGAGCCTCGATCACGTAGTACGAGTGCTCGGTTCCCGTGCGGGGACTCCGCAAAATGTCCTCGCGAAGGGTGAAGACGCGGAAGTCGCCGAGCGGCGCGCTCGCGGTGCGGATCCACTGAGACATGACGGCTCCTCGCAGAGCGGGCCGACCGAGCTCCCGGTGATTCGGTCGACTGGAGGTTTCGAGACCGGAGAGTAGACTGCCGCCTCCGTTCTGACCACCGCCCTCCGTGGGATCGCGCCGAGGGACCGCATGTCGACCACGGGTTCCGTCGAGCGTCGAGCCTTCGAACGCCGAGCCCTCGAAACTGCGCCATTGAACACCGAGCCGTCGAACACCGAGCCGTCGAATACTGAGCCGTTCATTCGCCTCGACGCCGTCACGAAGCGCTACCGCGAGGGAGGACGCGACCACGTCGTGTTGCGCGGTATCTCCGGAGAGGTGCAGCGCGGCGAGTTCGTCGTGCTGTTGGGGCGCAGCGGGTCGGGCAAGTCGACACTCCTCAATCTCCTCGGGGGGATCGACGTCGCCGACTCGGGGAGCGTCCGGATCGATGGACGAGACCTGGGCGCGATGCGCGAGACGGAGCGAACGCGGTTTCGGCGTCAGCGCGTGGGAGTCGTGTTCCAGTCGTTCAACCTCGTGCCGACCCTGACCGTCGAGGAGAACGTGCGGCTGCGCCTCGATCTCAACGGCGTCGATCCCTCGCGGGCCCGGGAGGTCGTGCGAATGCGTCTCGAGCAGGTGGAGCTCGACGGACGCGCGGACTCCTATCCCGAGCGGCTGAGTGGGGGAGA
>JAGQRC010000563.1 GCA_020425835.1 Planctomycetota bacterium
GATGTGGTGGCTCGGGGATCGACGTGGGCATCTCGGGTGACTCCGACTCTACGGATTCGGGGATGAAGCCGGGTCGACCGGGCTCGACCGACGAACGCGTCGCGCGATCACCATGAGCCCGACCGTCGCGAGGCCACCGGCAACGATCCACCGGCTGGCGCGCAACGCGACGGTGACCTGCTCGAGGCGCGGTCCGAGCGACGACGAGACGGTGATCACCAGCGGCACCGACAGGATCACGGCGACGAGGTCGGCCAGGAAGAAGGCGGAGTATCGAACGCCGAGCGATCCCGCCGCGAAGTAGATGGGGCCTCGCACGAAGGGGAGAAACCGACTGACGACGATCGTCACGAGCGGGCGCTGTCGAACGGCCGCGCGGGCTCGTTCGACGCGCTTCGACGGAAACCAGCCGTGGCGTATCGTCCGGTCGAGGGCGCGACGGCCGAGCGACCGACCCAGGCCGAACATGATCGAGTCGCCGACGAGGACGCCGAGCACCCCGACCGGGATCGCGGTCGACACCGTCCACAGACCGCGGTGCACGGCGTACCCGGCGGCGATGAGCGTCAGGTCCTCCGGGATCGGTGCGCCGAACCCGCTCAGCAACAGGGCGAGCCCGACCGCCGCGCTGCACTCGGCGGCCGAGCCCTCGCCGAGTTCGAGGGGCAGCGACAGCGCGGGGAAGACCGAGCCGGTCATGTCACGACATCCCACTCGGTCCGAACTGATCTCCGTCGCGGCACGCTACCAGGTCTCCTCGACCTTGTTGCGGACGACGTGGAAGGTGAGTCGAGCCCCGGTGACGCGACTCCAGCCGGTGTAGAAGAACATCCCGAGCCACAGCGCCTCGAGGATCACGAGGATGGTCGGATTCCAGAGCAGCGACAGTCCCTCGGCGATCGACGGCAGCGTCGAACCGAGTGAGCCGGCGGAGCCGAAGAGCTGCCAGCCGAAGACCCAGACCCAGGAGTAGGCTGTCGCGACGATGGCCATCTTCTGGTACGCCGAAATGCGACCTTCGCCCCGGTAGTCCGCTCTGAGGAACTCCGAGTAGGCCCGCCAGAGCTGACTGACGGTCAACGAAAGGAGGAACGCTGCGAGGAAGAAGCCTTGCAGGAACAGTGCAATGCTGACCAGCGCGCAGGTGACGTAGAGGAGTGAGGTCACGGCTTGGACCGGCGCGACCGGAACCCCTTCGAGCTGCGAGGCGAAGGAGATCTTCTTGGTGCGCCCGCGAAACGTGAAGCTCCGACCTCGGAACAGCGCACGCCAGAACGGATTCATCTCTCCGACCGGTTGACCGTAGCAGCAACCGAAGCTGATGCAGGCGAGGCGGCCGAGACCTTCGCCCAGCGTGTACGCGGTGACCAGCGCCGCGAACACGGCGAGCGCCGGTGCGCCGAGACCGTCTGGTCCGACCCAGTGGGGAAGGACGAGCACGACGACCGGTGCGGAGAGCGTCGTGACGAACACCGCGCCCCCGACGGAGAAGGTCTCCTTCTTGCGCTCCACGATGCGGGCGACCCAGCGCGAAGCGGGGATCGCGATCCCGAGGATTCCCGCCATGATCGCCACTGACGCCGTTCGGGAAGCGCCGACGGCCCCCATGAGCACCAGGTAGACCGCAGCGGATGCGAAGTAGGCGGTCGCCGAGAAGAAGCCGTACCACGTCAGGTTCACCCCGGCCCACTCGTCGCCAGTCTCGGTGGAGCGAGGAATGGCGGCGAGGATCTGCCACCGCTCTCGGGGCAGGACCCGGAAGGCCCAGGCGAGGAGTCCGTAGAGCGTGAGCGAGAGCGACAGCAGGAAGATGACGTTCATCGAGCTTCCTCCATGGCGACGCGCGTCGCGATGCCTTCACGCACCGCGACGTCGGTCTCGACGATCGGTTGCCCGAAGCCTCGCGAGAACCGGCTCTCGACGTCGACCCGGATCCGATTGCGCGCGAGATCATCATCGAACTGGATCCGACCCGGCTCGAACAGGAGCACCGTGGTGCTGGAGCCCGGTCGGAAGAGACTCTTGGGTCGACCGCGGCGGATCATCGATCCGACGGGGTTGTCGTGAGGGTCGTCGTAGGCCTCGTCCGAGGAGCACTGGACGATATCTCCGATGAGGAGCGCGACGACCTCGATCATCGCGACGCGCCCGACACCCGTGCCGCCCGGGACGTCGGTCTGGACGACCGTGACCACCCGACGGTTCTTGGAGTAGGGGGTCACCATCTCGACGACCGCCGACGGGTTGCACGAGTGATAGCGGCCGTGGACCTCGTAGAGATCCTCGACGACCCCGGTGACCGGTGCGTGGTTGTAGTGGTACTTCTCCGGCGTCAGTCGGAAGATCCCGAAGTCTCCCTCTCGAAAGCGCTCGGTCCAGTTCGGCCGGTCGCCGAGCAACTCTTGGAGATCGAAGAACTTCCCCTTGATCTCGAGTCGGGCGCTCTCCGAGAGGGATCCGACCACCACCTTGGAGTCCGCGGGTGAGACGACGTGCCCGAGGTCATCGGGCATCGGCCGGCACTCCTCGTAACGGATCCTCCGCTCGAAGACGCGGCGAACCGTCGTGAAGTGGGACGGGTCGTCGAGACACTCCGAGAGGTCGACACCGCAACGCTCGAGGAACTTCCGGTTCCCGGTGATCTTGGCTCCGTAGGGCAAGTCGAAGTTGACCCAACCGAGGAGCCGCGTGCTCCAGCGGCTGGTGACGGCGCGCAGCAGGAACGGGAGCTGCTCCCGGGACCGCGAATAGAGGAGTCGGATCCATCGATCCGCGAACAGAGCCTCCTCGTGCACTCGCCCGTCGCTCCGGGCCAGGAACTGATGGGTCATGGGGTGGACGCCTCGATCCTCTCGGGGGAAGGGCTCGGTGCCGGGGCATCGCAGGACCCGGGGTCGCCGCGGTGGTGTTCCACGATCAACAGGAGATGGATCAGCCGTCGGATCGCGACGAGGTCCAATCGGCCCGTGCGCCACCGTTCCCGTTGTTGCTGCACCCAGGGCAGACCGTCCTCGTCTCCGATCACGAAGCGCAACGCCTCGCGGATCGCCGTCCGATCGCCGGGGAGCGCCCGGAGCTCCGACTCCAGGCCCGCGAGCGCTTCATCGAGTTGCCGCCGCAACAGCGGACCTCGGAAGTAACTCTCGGCGGCCGTATCGAAAGACTCGCCGTCGAAGCGAAACGGCGATCGCGCCCCGGCGTGCTCCACGATGCCCTGCACGAGCCGGTCGGAGACGCCTCGCGTCGGCGACTCGACGCGCTCTCGAAGGTCGAGAAGCGAGTGCTCCGACCGGAGGGCTTCGCACAGTCCGGACTCGCCCTCGAGGAGGTCGACCAACGCGCGACAGTACTCGGTGACGACGACTCGGACGTAGCCCGTGTAGCGACGGCTGTTGCGCGTCTTCCTGGTCCGCTCGAGGATCGAGCGGAGGAACCGGTTTCGCGTGTTCCTGCGGATGTAGATGGTCGGGACACCGATCGCCGCCGCGAAGAAGCACTGGCG
>JAGQRC010000564.1 GCA_020425835.1 Planctomycetota bacterium
CTCCTCGCTGGAGGCCCCGAAACGGCGCGAGCCCAGAAGCTCGGCGAAGTGCAACGCGCCGCGCCGACGCTGGACGCGCCCCGCGGCCAGGCGCTGGAGTGGACGTCGGCGGAGGAGAAGACCTACTGGTACCGGTTGCCTCGTGAGATCAGCGCGAAGCAGCGGCCCGACCTGATCTTCATGCTCCACGGCACCGGGCTCAACTGGGGCTGGTCGTTCTGGAACTACCCGATCGCCAACGGGCGGTTCCGCGGCAACGACATCATCGTCTCTCCGGAGGGGATGACCCCGGGCCAGGGAGACACGTTCAACTTCACCCAGAACAAGCGCGACGGGGACCAGATCGCCGGGTTGATCCGCGAGTTCCGATCGCGGTTCCCGATCGACAAGGTCTACATCTACGGCCACAGCCAGGGCGCGTTCTTCTGCTACTGGTTCGCCGGCGCCTACACCGAGCTCATCGATGGGATCGTCGCTCACGCGGGCAACGTGCTCGACGTCAACCACAACGCGCTCGCCAAGGAGAAGGTGGCGATCGGTATCCTCCACGGCAAGGCGGACGCCGTGGTCTCGGTCGATTGCGCCTACCGAACCGAGAACGTCTACCGACAGCAGGGCTACCGGAAGATCAAGCTCTACATCGTCGAGGGGTTGAACGAGACCTCCGGTCACTGGCCGCTGCCGAACCAGGTCGCCGAGATGTTCGAGTGGTTGGACGAGGTCAACGCGGACACGCCGCGACTCGCGTCGAAGGTGGCCCTCCACGAGCTCGCGAAGGAGTCCCCCGATCTCCGGATCATCGTCGAGTCGGTCGCCAAGGCGCGGAGCGGATCGAAGCGCATCGATGGAGATGACGCGGAGACGGTCCGCGCCCAGATCGACGCCCTCGTGGAGCTGGTCGGCTCGCTCGAGACCGCGCACGCCGAGGCGATCGAGTCCGCGAGGACGCTGAACGAGAGCGCCGAGAAAGGGCAGTACCTCGACTGGATGGCGCACTTCGTCGAAGCGCAGCGCGCGTTCGCCGGATCCAAGAGCTGGCGGAAGTCGCTCCGGTCCGTACTGTCGAAGGCGGGCAAGCAGGACCGATTGGCGGCCGCCGCGTTGAAGCAGATCACGGCGCGCCAGGATCGCAAGGCGCTCCAGCAGGCGATCGCCGCCTACGATGAGACCCCTCTCTCCCCCGAGGCGGACGAGCTAGGTCGAGCACTCCTGAGGATTGCCGACGCCCCTCCGAAGGGTGTCGATCCGGCGATCTTCGCGCCGCTGCGGTCGACGATCCAATCTCGGGAGAGTGCGCACGATGCCGGCGTCGCGAAGGCGCGAACGATCACGGTGGATGGGATCCGCAAGTTCCGCGAGAGCCATCCCGAGCTCTTCGCCACGCCGGACGCGTAGTCACTCGTCGACGGACCTCGCGCGCCCCGATCCCCGCGGATCAGGTGATCGGGTCGCCCGGGAGGAACGCGAGGATGGTCTGCTCGAGCTCGGACAGACAGAACGGCTTCCGGAGGAGCCCGTTCATCCCGACGTCGACGCAACGTTGATGGTCGCCCGGCATCGCGCTCGCGGTCAGCGCGACGATCGGAATGGGCACCATTCCTTCGCGCTCCTCGAGCTCCCGGATCTCCCGGGTGGCTTCGAACCCGTCGAGCTCGGGCATGCGAAAGTCCATCAGGACGAGATCGATACCGCCCCTCCGGACGCGGTCCACGGCGAGGCGGCCGTTCTTCACGACTTCCGATGAGAAGCCGAGGGCCTCCAACATGTCGGCCGCGACGAGACGGTTGGTCTCGTTGTCCTCCACGACGAGGATCCGATAACCACGATCTTCGTCCGCCATGGCACACCTCTGCTGCTACAGCCCTCACCGTTGGCTGTCGGCCGGACGAGGCCGTCGACTTGCGGCCTGTTCCAGAAGTCCCCCAAGTGGTTCCACCGCTCGGCGCGATGGGGCAGGATACGCGGCCCTTCGGAGTCTGTGGGGTAACCCGGTTCGAACCTCGTCGCTCGCTCGCGCCGCGTCGGCGCTGTCTCGAGTCGAGGTCAGCCCGAGCGAGGAGCCTCATGAGCGTGGACCCGTACCCGTGCGTCGAGGTCGAGTGGGGGCCGGCGAGCCGCGACCTCGACGGAGTCGTCGTTTGGCTCCACGGCCTCGGCGCCGATGGTCACGACTTCGAGCCGATCGTCCCGGAGCTCCATCTCCCGACCGATCGGCGCCTCCGCTTCGTCTTCCCCCACGCTCCGATCCGCCCGGTGACCCTCAATCAGGGCTACGAGATGCGGGCTTGGTACGACATCCTCGGAATGGAGTTCCGCCGCGACGAAGACGAGGCCGGGATCCGGAGCTCCGAGCAGCTCGTCCGGGGGATCATCGAACGCGAGTCGACGCCGGTCGGCGCGGAGCGGGTGGTCCTCGCCGGTTTCTCGCAAGGCGGTGCCATGGCCTACCACGTGGGGCTGCGCTATCCCGAGCGGCTGGCCGGCATCCTCGTCCTCTCGGGTTACCTCCTCCTCGAGCCGCAACTGATCGCCGAGGCGTCGCCGGCGAACCGCGACACCCCGATCCTCCAGTGCCACGGCCTGTACGACCCCGTCGTGCCCATCTCGATGGGGGAGCATTCCGCCCGCCACCTCGATGGTCTCGGCTACGAGGTCGACTGGCGGACGTACGAGGTGATGCACGGGGTTCATCCGCACGAGGTGCGCGACATTGGGACCTGGCTCGCGGACCGTCTTCCCCGACGCTCCGACGACTGACGGAACGACCTCCGCGATGCCGCACCACGCTCATCCGCTCCGCCGCTTGCTGCGCTACGCCTCGGGCTTCCGGGCTCGGATCCGCTCGGCGGTGGCCTGCACGATCCTGAACAAGATCTTCGACCTCGCGCCGCCACTCCTCATCGGGGCAGCGGTCGACATCGTGGTCCAGCGCGAGAGCTCCTGGATCGCCTCGTGGGGCATCCCGGATCTCGAGCACCAGCTCTGGGTGCTCGCGGCGGTCACCCTGCTGATCTGGGGACTGGAGTCGGTGTTCGAGTACGCGGCGTCGATCCTGTGGCGCAACCTCGCGCAGTCCCTCCAGCACGAGCTCCGGCGCGACGGTTACGAGCACGTCCAGGGTCTCGACCTCGCGTTCTTCGAGGACCGGTCGACCGGAAGTCTGCTGACGATCCTCAACGACGACGTCAACCAACTCGAGCGATTCCTCGACAACGGCGCGAGCCAGCTGCTCAAGGTGGGAACGACGGTCGTGGTCATCGGCGCGATCTTCTTCTGGCTCGCTCCGACGATCGCGGCGCTCGCGTTCCTGCCGATCCCCGTCATCCTCTGGGGGTCGTTCGCGGTGCAGCGTCGGCTCGCCCCGCGCTATGCCGAGGTCCGCGGGCGAGCGCGATCTCGGCCGCGCCGGGGGCCGGTGAGCCGCTGAGCGCGTCGATCCAGTCGCTCGGAGCCTTCCAGGACGACCTCGGCGGCCGCCGCGGCTCGGGCGCGCTGCCG
>JAGQRC010000565.1 GCA_020425835.1 Planctomycetota bacterium
CGAGTCGACGAGTGACGCGACGATCGAGCTCTCCCTCTCCGCGACGCCGATCTCCTCCAACTTCATCCGCAGCGACTGCAACGCCGACGGGAGCACCTCGATCGCCGACGCGATCTTCTACCTCAGCTGGCTCTTCACGCCGGGCTCTTCGATCCCGAGCTGCTTCGACGCCTGCGACACGAACGACGACGGCGCACTCGACGTCGCCGACGCCATCAGCGCGCTGACGTTCCTGTTCATCGGGGGACTCCCGCCACAGGCCCCGTATCCCGGTTGTGGTCCCGACCCCACCGTCGACGCGCAGGGCTGCGCCGGCTTCTCCCCTTGTCCGTGATCCGCGTCTCGGCTCGCTCGCGCGTGTCGGCTCCGTGTCGAGATCGAGGGATCCACCCCCGCGGATTGCGAACCGGTCCGTCGCAGGGATAATCGAGGCGGGCTGATACACGGGAAACGGGAAGGAGAGCGCGATGTCGGGATGGAGGACCGTCGGGAAGTGTCGCCGGTGGATCGAGGTGGTGACCGTGCTCCTCGCTCTCGCCGTGGGGCCCAGGTCGCTCGCTCAATCGACGGTCGTGCAGACGGATCCCGTCGCCGGCCCGGGCTCGAGCGCGCACCAACACGTCGTCCGCGACTCGACCGGCGGACTGCACCTGCTCTCCATCTTCGAGAACGGCGCCGGGGAACGTGAGCTCCGCCTCTACCACTCCACGAACGGTGGATCCGACTGGTCGCTCGATCCGCTGCTGATGAACGATGACACATCGGGTCTGATCGCACCGAACCCGACCAACGTCTGCGCCATCGCGATCGACTCGCAGGATCGACTCCACCTCACGTGGGCCAGCTACTACTACCCCTCCAACTACCAGCAGTACTACCGACAGGTCGAGCCCGGCACGTCGACGCTCTCGGCGATCGTCGACGTCAGTGCGATCACCGGCGCGGTCGCGACGAACCGGACCGCCGCGATGGAGGTCACGGTCGACTCGAACGACACCGTCTGGCTGGTCGCGCACGCCGCCTCGTCGTGGGTCGAGCACCTCCTGCAGTCCGATCTCCCGTTCGCGGCGGATCTCGCCTTTTCCGATGTCGGCGCGATCAGCCCCAGCGCGAGCGCCCAGAACTCTCGCATCGCGATCGACACCGCGGGTCGAGTCCACTGCTCGTTCTACCGGAACACGGGGTCCGGCAACTACGAGCATCGCATCTACGAGCCCGGGGTCGGCTGGGGCGCCTCCACGGTGATCGGCGACACCACGCCGACCAACGACTTCTACGGATCGCTCGCCGCCGACGCGCTCGGGAACGTGCACGCGCTGATCGCGCTGAACACCGGCACCGGGGACGACTGGCTGTTCCAGTACCGTCGGTGGGACGAGGTCGCGGGCTGGGATGCGCCGGTCGACGTGATGCTCGCCCCGCCGCTCGCCTACGATGGGATCGCGAACTACCGGATCTTCGCACTCGCGTGTGACGAGACGACGGGTCGCGCGCAACTCGCGCTCCGCGATCTGGTCAACGGCGGTCCGCTCGTCCTCCTCGCGAAGGAGCTGGCCGACGCCGGCTTCAGCGTGGTCCAGGAGCTGCGGAGCGCGACCCTCGATGCGCACGCCTATTACCTGCCGACGATCCGAGGGACGCTCTATCCGGAGAACAACCGGACCGGATCCACGCTCGACCTGACGTGGCAGGAGCGGCCGGTGCCCGGAGTGCCGCCCTACGAGCTCCGGTTCCAGCGGGTGGGCGGCGGAGCGATGTTCCGCCGCGGCGATGTCAACGACGACGGTCTGTTCGACATCTCCGACGCGGTCTTCGCGCTCGCCTCCCTGTTCATCCCGGCCAGTCCCCCACCGACCTGCGTGGACGCCGCAGATGCCAACGACGACGACGTCTTCGACATCTCGGACCCGGTCTACACCTTGGCCGCGCTGTTCATCCCGGGATCGTTGCCTCCCCCGGCACCGGGGCCGGCGGCGTGCGGATCGGAGAGCGGGGGGTCGATCTCCTGCGACACCTACACGAGCTGTCCCTGACCGGAGGCGCACGGCGATCATCGCCGGACCTGTCTCGCCGCGACCATTGACCGTGCGACGGGCGACGGACCAGTCCCTGAACAAGCGTGATCCGCCGGCTGCGGCTGGCAGAATCGCGCTATCACCGGCATTTCGAGTGAGGTAGCCTGCCAGGGCTTGGGAACGTCTTCACTCGAAATGCCTCTGCGTTGTGGCTTCGGACAGAACCAAGGCAAGGGTGAGGTCCTTGCCGCGCCATGTGATAGCACGATTCGCTGGCGCCTCGCTCGGCGGATCACGCTTGTTCAGGGACTCATTCCCGTCGTGCCTCGCTCTCCCCGGCCGGAAGCCCGATGACCCCACGCGAACTCGACACCGATCCTCGCTCCGCCGAGCCGGCAACCTGGCCCGCGGAGGCGCTCACCGCGATCCGAGCGTTGAACGCCGAGGTCCTCGATCCGATGAAGCAGCGTTTCGTCGGGAAGAGCGAGATCATCGATCTGCTCGGCATCGCTCTCGTCGCTGGCGAGAACCTCTTTCTCCTCGGCCCCCCCGGCACCGCGAAGAGCGCCCTGGTCCGCGAGTTCGCCCGACGGATCGCGGGTCGGTCGTTCGAGTACCTGCTCACCCGGTTCACCGAGCCGAACGAGATCTTCGGTCCCTTCGACATCCGACGGCTCCGCGAGGGAGAGCTCGTCACCAACACGACGAACATGCTGCCGGAGGCGGACCTCGTCTTCCTCGACGAGCTCCTCAACGCCAACAGCGCGATCCTCAACAGTCTGCTCACGGTGCTGAACGAGCGGGTGCTGCGTCGAGGGCTCGAGACGTTCGAGCTCGCGGTGCTCTCGGTGATCGGCGCGAGCAACCGACTCCCCGAGGATGAGGCGCTCGGCGCGCTCTTCGATCGGTTCCTGATCCGGGTCCGCTGCGACAACGTGGAGCCCGAGCGACTCGCGGATGTCCTCGACGCCGGATGGCGTCTCGAGCGCGCGAGACCGATCGACCCGAGCGGAGTGACGCCCGACGCCATCCGATCGTTGGCCGCATTGGTTTCGCGCGTGGATCTCTCGGTCTTGCGCGAGGACTACGTCTCCTGGATCGCGCGAGTGCGGCAGGCGGGGATCCCGATCTCCGATCGCCGCGCCGTCAAGCTGCAGCGACTCGTCGCCGCGAGCGCGATCCTCTGCGGCCGCTCGGAGGCGCGCCACTCCGACCTCTGGGTCCTCCGACACACCTGGGACACCGAGGAGCAGGAGGAGATCCTCGCCTCGATCGTGGACCACGCCTTGGTGTCGGCGACCGACGAGGACCACGCGCGTCACCCGCAGTCCCACCGCAGCCATCGCCCCGACCCGGAAGTGCTCGCGCGCGACCTCGAGGCGATCGCCGCGGAGTTCGAGCGCGGCGCGGTCCCCGAACGCGAACGAGTCCGACTGGTCGATCGACTGTCCACGATCGAGGATCGCGCCGAGTGGATC
>JAGQRC010000566.1 GCA_020425835.1 Planctomycetota bacterium
CCCTCCGGAACACCGGGGGACTTTCATCGGCGAACTGCTCAAACGAGGAGTGGACGACAATGCAGAACGCGAACCCGGTGGGCGAGGCCGCGGCCTCGCCTCGGGGTGACCTACGTGCCGACGCGGCTCGCTGCGTCGGACGGGGCCCGAGGTGTCTCTGGACGATTCTCAGGATGGCTCTGGTGGTCCTGGTCGGGGTCGGCGCTGCTCCCAGCGTTCACGCCCAATTCGGTTCTTCGCGCGTCATCTCGGGCGGTTTCACCGGCTGCTTCGAGCCCGATCTCGCCTACCGCGTCGGCGACCGACTGTCGGTGACATTCACCCGGGCGGGCGAGATCTTCCATACCCAGTCCGGCAACGACTTCTCGAGCTTCGGCGGCGTCTCTCAGTCGCCGCTGCAGGCCAGCAGCGAGGGTCGGGTCGAAGTCACGTCGATCATCCTTCTGGACGTCGTCTACGCGGAGGTCGCTCCTGGCGGCTCCGATACCGAGATCTACCTCGTCGACAACAACGGTGGGGTCTTCTCGAACCCGATCGCGCTGACCGACAACGCGTTGAACGATCGGAACCCGCAGATCGACGTCGGGCTCTCGGGGATCAAGACCATCGCTTGGGAGACCGTGCTGACCCCCGCGTCACGCGAGATCTACGTCCAAGCGGCTGGCGACACGCATTTCGTCGCGCTGGGCGATCACATCTCGCTCGCGAGCTCGTCGAGCAGTGTCGCCTACATCGCCTACGTCCGCGCCGGCGAAGCGTTCTACCGCACGCTGTCGGCCGGAGTCCTCGGTCCGGAGAGCCAGATCGGCACCATCAACGGTGTCACCTCGATCGACATCGAGCGCCGGGCCGATGGCCAGGTCGACGCCGCCTTGTCGGCGGGCAACGACTTGTACTTTGCGGCGGGCGATGGCAGCGGCGGCTTCACCGCGCCGGTCTCCATCGCGACGGCGACCGTGGCGGGGGAAGTCGATCTCTCGCCGGAAGTCGCGGGGCGTCGGCTGATCTGCTACGCCGAGGCGGGTGAGGTCCACGTCCTCTCCGACGAGGGCAGCGGTTGGGTTCTCGAGACGCTCACGAGCGGCGCGAGCTCGAGCGATCCGCGCGGCCTGGTCGATCCGCACGGGGACGCGCACGTGGTCTGGTCCCAGTCGGGACAGATCCGCTACGCGTACGACGGTCCGCCGCCGGCCGCCGACTTCGTCGGAGGGCCGACCACGGGAGTGCTCCCGTTGACCGTGACGTTCGAGAACCAGTCCACGGGGACCATCAGCACCACGATCTGGGACTTCGGGGATGGAACGGCGACGACCGCGCCGAACCCGGTTCACGACTACACGGATGTCGGCCCGCACACCGTGACGCTGACCGTCATCGGTCCCGGCGGGACGGATACCTTCACCCGCACCAACTACGTCAGCGGGACCCTGCCACCCGAAGTGCTCTCGGTGGCGAAGGTGTCGGCGTTCGCGGGCCAAAATGTGCTCCATCCGGTGACGGCGACGACGACCCAAGCGATGCAGGGGTTCCAGTTCGGCATGGTCTTCGACGACTCGAACTTGGAGTTCCACGGCATCGATTTCGCGCTCAGCGCGACGGAAGCGCTCTCGCCGGAGTTCGTCTACACCGACTACACGCCGGGTGGGGTGGGTTCGGAGCTGATCGTGGCGATCGTGCTCGACTTCGTCGAACCGTTCGACGGCCGCAGCATCGCCGCCGGGCAGAACATTCTGCTGTTCAGTCTCGACTACACGATCGACTTCCCACTGGCGCTCGGTACGACGATCTCGTTCCAGCCGACGGACGGGCTCGGTCAGCCGCCGCTCGACAACATCTACGCTGCGGTGACCGGCGTTTCCGTGCACCCATTCCTCCGGGGGGGACGGGCGGAAGTCGACGGGATGCCGGGGGCGCTGTTTCGACGGGGGGACGCGAACTACGACCAGCTGATCGACATCGGTGATCCGATCTTCTTGCTGGCGCACTTCTTCGCGCTCGGCCCCGCTCCGGTCTGTCCCGATTCCGGCGACGCCAACGACGATGGGATGCTCGATATCGGGGACGCGATCTTCGACTTGAGCTTCCTCTTCTCCGCCGGCTCCACGCCGCCGTACCCGTTCCCGGGTGTCGGCCTCGACCCGACGGATGATGCGCTCGGTCCCTGCGCGCCCTGAGCCGCGGAGACCGAGTGGCGGGGAACGTCTCGCTGGACGAATCGAGTCGCGAACGAACCGCGCTCGTCCCCTTGTCGGGTCAACGGCTGGCGCCGTTGACCCTTCCGGGCCCGCATCGTCCACCGCGCCGTTCCGAGTTCGCCTGGCAATCGGGGGATAGATACTCAACGGACTTGCTGCACGGGCCACTAGCGCTTTCGACCGTGGCTGAGGTAGGTTTGCGCCCCGACCGTCGGGGCGAGGACACGCGCTCGTTCGAGGTGCCTCCCCCGCGAACGGTCTCCGGTCGTTGTCCCGTCGGGCAACCGTCTTCGAGCCGAGAGTTCGCGTCGTGTGGCTTCTCGCCCTCTTGTTCATCGTCGTCCCCATGGTGGAGATCACGCTGCTCGTGCAGGTGGCGGGGTGGATCGGCTGGTTGGGGACCATCGCGCTCTGCGTGACCACGGGGATCCTCGGCGCGTCCCTCGCTCGTCGAGAGGGCGCGCGGACCTGGTTCGGCGTCCAACAACAAGCGGCGGCCGGTCGAATGCCACAACAGGAGCTGATCGATGGCGCTCTGATCCTCTTCGCCGCCGCGCTGCTCCTCACTCCCGGAATCCTGACCGACCTCATCGGGTTCCTGATCCTGATTCCCTTCACGCGGCCGTTCATCCGACGCGGCGCGCGGGCGCTGCTCGCCGGACGGGTTCAGGTCTTCGATGGAAGAAGTGGAGTCCGCCGGCCACCGCAGGGCTCCGGACTCGCGCCCGACGACGTGATCGATGCCGACTTCGTCGTGCGCGATGGCGCGCGGAGCGACGGAGATCCGTCGGGAGAGCGTTGATCGTCGCCGCGTCGTCAGTGGCCAACCCCGCTCGAAACCTATAGGGTGCTGCCGCGGTGGTGGAGACCGCGGCCGCGGTTCAGAGATGCACGAGGAGCGCGGGCGCCGAGATCGGGGTCGGCGTGCCCCCGGGCGATCGGGAAGACGACAGGAGCGCACCAGATGAAGACACTCAGGAGCCACGTCCTCGGGCGGTGGCACGAGGCCGCCGACGGATTCGTCGAGATCGAGAATCCCTGCACCGAGGCGAAGATCGCCCGCGTGTCGTCCTCCGGAATCGACTTCGGCGCCGTCGCCGAGTTCGCCCGCAAGTCGGGTCGCGCGGCACTCGCCGAGCGAACGTTTGCCCAGCGCGGTGAGCTCTTGATGGCGGCGTCCAAGGCACTCCACGCGCACCGGGATGAGCTGATCGAGCTCTCGCTCCTGAACACCGGGGCGACGCGGAAGGACGCCAAGTTCGACCTGGACGGCGCGAGTGGGACCCTGGCGTTCTAC
>JAGQRC010000055.1:0-2469 GCA_020425835.1 Planctomycetota bacterium
CGGACCGAGCCCGGCGCTCCCCCTCCTCGATTGCTCCGGCGACGTCGACCCGGAGAGCGGCGACGTCAACGACAACGAGTACCTCACCATCGCCGACGTGGTGTCGTTGCGCGACGCGATCGCCTGCAGCGCCGGGAGTTCGGAGCCGTTCGGCGGCTGTGGCGTGGATCTCGATGGGTCGACGCACGGCTTCGCCGGAACCGACTTCACCGCGATCGTCGATGTCGGACACGCCATCGTGACCGGCGTCGGTCCGACGGATCGCGAAGGGGAGATCCCGATCTCGGTGCGCACTCCCTGGCCGGTGCGCGGTATCGGGCTCGCGCTCCACGTCGGTGCGGCGCTGACACTCTCCGACCCGCCGTTCACTTCGGCGGGCTCCGCCGGTCTCCTCTTCACTCGGCAGAGCGGGGCGGAGCTCCTCGTGGCCGTCGGTGCGGACGAGTGCGCGACCCTGGTCGACGCTTCGCCTTCGACCTTCGTCCCTCTCGGCACGCTTCGCTTCGCCCTCGCGGACTACGCGGTGTTCCCACCTCTCGAGTGGCTCGCGGAGATCACCGTCGACGGTGTGACGCATCGGGCGACGGTGGTCGACGATCTCTATCGGGACCATCACCCGCTGATCGTGTCCGGGGACTACTCGTTCGCGCGGGGGAACTCGAACGATCTCGACGGCTACGTCGATCTCGCCGACGCCATCTTCACGTTGACGTTCCTCTTCGAGGGTGGGGCGCCGCCGCCCTGCTTCGACGCCGCGGACGCCAACAACGACGGGGCGGTCGACATCGGGGATGCCATCGTCACGTTGTCGTATCTCTTCGCGGGCGGTCCGACGCTCCCCGCGCCACACCCCGAGTGCGGATGGGACACGGACTCCGACGCACTTCCGCCGTGCGACGACGCCGTCTGTCCGTGAGCCGGAGCGCTGGACCGGGGACGGCGGGTCTGCGACAACATCGGATGGAAGGGGCGGCGCCGGTCGCGCCGCTGCGACTCCGTGAGCGAGCTGCGCGAAGCGATCGTCCTCGACTTCCTCGCCGAGTACGTGGCGGATCGCGAGGAGGGTTGCGAGCGCACACTCGCGGAGTACCTCGCCCGGTTCCCCGGAGCGGAGTGCGAGATCGCTCGCGAGTACCTCGCCGGTGCGGGTGGGTCGGAGTCCGTCGTGGTGACCCGCACGCTCTTCGCGGGGCGCCACGCGTCGCGGACGCTCGATCTCCCCGAGGTCGATCCGACCCGTCGGTACGAGATCCTCGATCTCATCGGGGTGGGCGGCATGGGCGAGGTCTACCGAGCTCACGATCGGCTCCTCGATCGCGAGGTGGCGGTCAAGTTCGCGCGGGGCGACGACTACCGGCGGGAGTCGATGGGCGAAGCGATCCTCGCCGAAGCGCTGACCGCGGGTCGACTCGAGCATCCGCACGTCCCCCCGGTGCACGACGTGGGTATCGATGTCGATGGCCGGGTCTTCTACGTCATGCGGCGGATCGCGGGGGAGACGCTGGAGTCGTTGCTCACTGCACGCGAGTCCGGATCGAGTCCGATCTCGCTCGCTCGGCTCCTGGTTCTCTTCCGGCAACTCGGTCTCGCCGTCGACCACGGGCACGCTCGAGGTGTGCTCCATCTCGATATCAAGCCGACCAACGTCCTGGTCGGAGAGACCGACGATCTCTATCTGATCGACTGGGGCGTCTCGCGCACCGAGTCGGCGGATCCCGATGTCGGTACCGAGGTCGGCGTGATTCGCGGGACCCCGGGCTACATGTCGCCCGAGCAGGCACGCGGCGAAGCGACGCTGACCACGGCGAGTGATGTCTACTCTCTCGGGTTGATCTTGTACCGGATCGTCACCGGGGTGCCGGCCTACTCCGGAGACCCTTGCCAGGCCATCGCGGCCGCTCGCCGGGGAGAGATCGCACACGGTGACGGTTGGCGTTCACTCGACGAAGGACTCCGGTCGACCATCGAGGCGTCGCTGGCTCGGTCGACGCGTCGCCGGACGGCGAGTGCGCGGGCTCTCGCGGACGCGGTCCAGGAGTTCCTCGACGGAACTCGCGAGAAGGAGCGAGCGGCGCGGGCAGCACGGGCGGCTCACGATGCCGCGGTCTCGGAGCTCCGACGTCGCCGACGCGCCAACGCGGAAGCGGAGAGGCTTCGGAAACAGGCAGAGCGGTCCCGGCCCGACAGCTGGACCTCGATCGACGAGAAGCGATCGTTCTGGGCACTCGAGGATCGCGCCCGTCGGGCGGGCGACGAGGCGCGCACGGCGGGCGAGGAAGCGATGCTCTCCCTCGTCGAGGCGCACCGAAACGACCCGAGCGACCTCGACGTGCGGCGAGCGCTCGGCGAACTCTACTGGGAACGATTCGTCGAGGCCGAGGAACGTCGAGATCGTTTCCCGATGCGCTTCTATCGTGGGCAGATCGAGGATCTCGATCTCGACGAATTCCGAGAGCGTCTAGCCGGCGA
>JAGQRC010000055.1:2487-10823 GCA_020425835.1 Planctomycetota bacterium
CGACGGAGACCTGACGATCCACGTCACGCCGACGGCGGAGCGCGCCACGATCCACCGCTACGAGAGTCGGGAGCGGATCCTGCGACCCATCGCGAGGCGAGCGCTCACCGGCGACCCGCTGACGTGGGGGGGCATTCCGTTGGGGCGGTATCGGGTGAAGATCGAAGCGGTCGGGCGTCGCCCGATCGTGGCGCCGGTGTGCATCGGACGCTGCGAGTCGGTCCTCTTGAAGTGGAGGCTGCGCACGGAGGAGGAGATCGGTCGTGACTTCGTGCAGATTCCATCGGGTTCGTTCGTCCGCGGCGGGGATCCCGACACCATGAAGTCTGCGCCGCTCGCGAGACCGTTCGTGAAGGAGTTCGCGATCGGACGCTTCTCGATCACCTGGAGCGAGTACCTCGAGTTCCTGAACGCGATCCACCGCGCCTCGCCCGCCGCTGCGGCGCGCCGCGTTCCGCGGGTCGCGGACGGAGGCGGCGCGTTTCGCTGGATCGAGCGGCGGCGGAAGGGCTACCGATTGCTCGCGCTCTCCGACGCGCCGCGCCCGTTCGTCCACGCGAAATGGCCGGTGTTCGGCGTGAGTCATCGCGACGCGATGGCTTACGCCCGCTGGCGTTCCGAGCGCGATGGACGTCGGTACCGTCTTCCTTCGGGAGATGAGTGGGAGAAGGCAGCCCGTGGAGTGGACGGCCGCCTCTTCCCATGGGGCGACGAGTACGATGCCTCGTTCGCGAAGAACCTCGGGTCGACGCCGGGGAAAGCGCGACCCGAGCCCATCGGTGCCTATCGCGCCGATGTCTCGCCCTACGGTGTTCGCGACATGGCGGGCGGGGTTCGGGACTGGTGCCGAAGTTGGTACGACGCTCGACAGAACCAACGACTCGTCCGCGGCGGCGCATGGAACCAGAGCGAGGTCTCCGCCCATTGCGCCTACCGCAACGGGATTCCACCGGACCAGGTCACGCCCTTCCAGGGATTCCGACTCGTGCACCACTTCGGATGACCCGAGCGGTCGAGACCCCTCAGCCGCCCTCCGTGTTGCCTCGATCGCCCGAGCCACGTACGATCGCGATCGATGAATCCGCTCGATTTCTTCCTCCGCGAGCACGCCGCGGTCCACGGTGCATCGGTTGCCTCCGGCGACTATCACGTCGTCGACTGGGCGCTCGACGGCCTCGACGACACGCAGCTCCGAACTCGTCCACACGGTCTCAACTCGATCGCGTGGCTCCTCTGGCATCTCGCTCGGGTCGAGGATTCCTGCGTGGCGACCGTCGTGTTCGGCGGGACGCAGCTCCTCGATGACGCGTGGGTGGCGCGGCTCGGTGTCGATCATCGGGATCGCGACGGCGACGGGATGACGAAGGGCGAAGTCTCGGCCGTGTCCGACGCGCTCGACCTCGCATCGCTCCGCGCGTACCGCGACGCCGTCGGCACGCGCACGCGGACGCTCGCGTCGGAACTCTGGTCCGTAGGACGTTGGGACGCCCGGCTCACGGAAGCGGATCTCCGCGCTGCGGCCGCCGCCGGCGCGCTCGGGGGAGAGGACGCGGCGTGGCTCACCGGGAAGGCGCGTGAGGAACTCCTCGCCTGGTGGGCGGTGCACCACTCCTACTACCACCTCGGCCAGGCGATGGCGGTCCGGTCTCTGTTGATCGCACCCTGACGTCGCAGCGTCTCCTCGTTGCGCGTCTCCTCGTTGCGCGTCTCCCCGTTGCGCGTCTCCCCGTGAACGCGCTCGCCCTCACAGAGCGAGCCCCGGCGGGATCCCTCGCTCGACCAGGCGAGCGCGCAGTCGCTGCCATCGCTTCTCCGCCTGGTCTCGCGAGATGCCGAGCAGCGTTGCGGTCTCCTCGTGGGTTCGCTCCTCCAAGCCGTGATGGACGAGGATGCGGCGATCCTGGTCGTCGATCCCGGACAGTCCCGCGAGGAACTCGGCGAGGTCGGCTCGGCGCGCGACGCGAGTCGAGACTCCGGTCGCCTTCGCGGCAACGGCGTCGAGACCGATCGTCGTCGATCCGCTGATCCGACCGAAGACCGACTCGCCTCGCGTCCGGACGCCGCGCAGCGCCTCCTTGAGCACGTTGTGGGCGATCCCGAACATCCACGAGCGGAACGCTGCGCGCTCGTTCGACGTCGTCGGTGAGAAGGTATCGAAGCGACGGAACGCGCGGCAGCAGATCTCCTGCAGGAGATCCTCCGGATCGAGCCGGCGCTGCAACGGTTCTCGGATGCGCAACCGAGCCCACGCGTAGATGGATGGCGCCACGGGTTCGTACAGCTCGACGAACCGCTCGGCTTCGTTCGACATGAGTCTCCCTCGATCGACCTCGACGCCCCTCGAGTGCGCGGTTGCACGCCCGCTGCGATTGTCGCACGGTCGGGGCCGACCGGCATCCGCGGATCCGAGCAGGCACCCAGCGCGACGATCGGCGTGCCGCGGTGATCGACCATCCTCTCGGCCGGACTCCAGAGTTCGCCCTACGCGGGGTCGGAGTCCCAGGCGAGTCCCGACGACTGGAAGATCACGATCCCCGCGAAGCCGTGACCCCCTCGGCCTGCACCCGGGTGCAAACCTCATCTCCTCGGACGACTTGGCGCGCCGGGCTCCCCTCGCGGGTAGAGTGGCTGTCGGGCCATCGACGTTGGGAGGACCCGTGAACCACCGTGCGCCGCTTCCCCGGGCCGCCGCACTCGCCGGTTGGCTGATGCTCATCGCCGCACCGTTCGCCGCCGCCCAGGTCTGCTTCGAGACGCAGACCGTCGCCGTCGGAGGGACCGGGGCATCCGGGCTCGCGAGTGGGGATTTCGATGAGGATGGCGTCGTCGATCTGATCACCGCCAACAACGGCACCGATGACGTCTCGGTGCTGATCGGGGATGGTGCCGGCGGATTCTGGCCTCCGCTGACGCTGGCGGCCGGTGTGCGTCCCAACTCGGTGGCGGTCGCCGACCTCGATGAGGATGGCCATCTCGACTGGGTCGTGAGCAATCCGGGCACGATCACCGTCGCTCTCGGGGATGGGAGCGGCAGCTTCTCCGCGCCGCAGAGTTACCCGACCTCCGGGTTCACATCGATCGCGGTGACACCGGGTGATCTCGACGGGGATGGGCACCTCGACATCACGGTGCTCAATCTGTTCGGCCGCGACGCCACGGTGATGTTCGGCGACGGGACCGGCGCGTTCGGTCCACCGCTGGTCCGCGAGGCGGGGGCGACGCCGATCGCCCTGCTCCTGCGTGACTTCGATGGCGATACCCATCTCGACATGGTGGTGACGAACGCGGAGGGCGGCGCAGTTCGGTTCCGTCTCGGCGATGGAACCGGAGACTTCGGCCCCACCACCTTCCTGCCGGTGGGGAGCGATGTCGCCGGGATCGCCGCCGCCGACTTCGATGGCGACGGGCACCTCGACATCGCCGTCGGCACCGATGACGTGTTCGTCACCACGCTCCTCGGCGACGGCAGTGGGGGCTTCGCGATCGGGCCGGTCTCCGAGACCGGCTTCCCGGCGGGGGACATCACGACCGCGGACCTCGACGAGGACGGCGCGATCGACCTGATCGTCGCGCTCGGGACCCATCACGGGAGCGTCGTCCTCTTCGGTGACGGGCTCGGCGGTTTCGGTTCGCCTCTCGCGCTCCCCGGCGGAGAGGTCGTCGGCCGGGTGCGACCGATCGACCTCGATCTCGACGGACACCTCGACATCGCCGTGACGAATCGGAAGAGCGACGACATCACGCTCTACTTCGGCGACGGGCAAGGCAGCTTCCGCACCGACCTCTTCGACGTCGACGAGCTCGCGTTCGACGTGGTCATCGGTGACTTCGATGGAGACGGGCTCGACGACGTCGCGACGTGTCACTTCCTGCCGGGCAAGGTGTCGGTGCTGTTGGGCACGGGGCAGGGAACGCTCCAGCCCGCGATCGAGACGGATCTGTTCGACAATCACACCGACCTCGCCGCGGCCGACTTCGACCTCGACGGTCATCTCGACCTGGTCGTCAACGAGCGAGTCGTCGGCCGGGCGCACGTCCTCCTCGGCGATGGGACCGGCCACTTCGCGCCTCCGCTGACCCTGGAGGTCGACCCCTACGTCGAGGACCTCGCGGCCGGAGACCTGAACCTCGACGGCTTCCCCGACTTCGTCGCCGCGGTGCGAGTGACCTACGACCCCGGCTGCGACTGCTTCGTGCAGGGACCGGCGAAGGTCTTCCTCGGGGACGGAGTGGGCGGGTTCGAGCCACCGTTGGCGGTCGACATCGACGGTGGCGCGCTCGGTATCGCCATCGGTGATGTCGACGGCAACGGTCTTCCCGATCTCGTCGCCACACGGACCACCGCGGAAGCGATCTCCGTCACCCTGCAGTCGGCGATCGGCCTGTTCGACCCGCCGGTCTCGTTCACCGTGCCCCAGAAGCCCGGCTTCGTCGGCCTCGCCGACCTCGATGGCGATGGCGACCTCGACATCGTCGCCGGTTGTCCGGGGGATCCCCAGGATCCGGGCCTGTTGGCGACGTTGATCAACGACGGTTCCGCTGGGTTCGCGCTCGACGCGGTGCGCGTGGTGCCCGGATCTCCCGACAGCATCGCCGCCGCCGATGTGGACGGCGATGGTCACATCGATCTCGTCGTCGCCCATCCGCACAAACAGGATGGGGAGGAGGACGACCAGAGTCGCGATCTCTCGGTTCTCCTCGGGAGCGACGCGGGACTGTCCCTACCCATCTCGCTCGAGGTCTCCGGCCGCGCGTTCGCGGTTGCGCTCGCCGATCTCGACGATGACGGCGCGCTCGACATCGTCGCCGCCGCGCAGAACCTCGCGATCCTCCGCGGCTGCGAGCCACGCCAATTCGCGCGCGCTGACGCGAATGCCGATGGCACGTTCGACATCGCCGACCCCATCGTGACGCTCTCCTATCTGTTCCTCTCCGCGCCGATCCCCTGTCCGAACGCGCTGGACGCCAACGATGACGGCACGGTGACCATCGGCGATGCGGTGTTCATGCTCAGTGCGCTGCTCGGTGGCGCGCCCCCCGTCGAACCCTACCCCCGCTGCGGAGTCGACCCGACTCCGGATGTCCTGCCCTGCCCGAGCTTCGATGCATGTCCGTGAGCTTTTCGACGGGCTGCGCGGCTTTCCGGTGACGCTTCGGGCTCGGGAGGGATTCCGGGGTCGAAAGGGTAGGTGACATGGCCGAGTCCGCGGCGATTCCGGATCCCGAGCGATTGCTCGAGCGCTTCGAGGGTGTTCGCCATCTCGTGCGCAATCTCGTTCACGACGCCGATCTCGCCGATGAGTTGGAGCAGCGGACCCGCATCGCGACGTGGTCGACGCCGCCGCCGGATCCGAGCGGACTCCGTTCCTGGGTCCGCACCGTCGGCGGCAACTTCCTGCGCCGGGAGCATCGGGCAGCGCGTGCTCGGCGTCGGCACGAGCGTGCGGCGGCGCGTTCGGAGCGCCGTGACGCCCGCGACCTCGTCGAGCTGGCCGAGACGCAGCGTTTCGTGGTCGACGCGGTCCTCCATCTCGCGGAGCCGTACCGGAGCACCGTCCTCCAGCGCTACTTCGAGGATGTCTCGGTCGCGACGATCGCGACGCGCGAGGGTGTCTCGGTGAGCGCCATCCGGATGCGCTGCAAGCGAGCCCTCGAACTGCTGCGAGATCGGCTCGCTCCGCTCGATGAAGGCGAGCAGCGTCGGTGGGCTCCGGTGTTCCTCTGGATCGCTTCCGCGGGAAGCTCCCTGTCCCCTCCCTCGGCACCGATCGTCCGCGGTGTCGGTCGACTTGCCGCACCCGCAACCGTGGGAGGTTCTTGGATGGTCAGCAAGATGGTCGCAGTGGCTGTCGTGTCGGTCGCGATGCTCTGGGGCGTCTGGGCGCTGAGGTCACCAGCGACACCGCCGGATCGCCGCGTTTCGTCCGGATCCAGCGCCGATGTCTCATCGCACGCTCACACCGATCCGGAGGGCTCCAACCCCCGCGAAGCCGCGAGCGCGGCCGATAAGGAGAACCCGTCGAGCTCGGTTCGTGGTGTGGTGGTCGACGCGTTCGACGGTCATCCGATCGCGGGAGCGATCGTCGAGCTCTCACCCGACACCTCGTCGCCTCGCTTCGAACCGTCGACACGATCGGACGCGCGAGGCTCCTTCGAGATCCCGATCCCCGGCTCGGCGGATGGACATCCCTGGCAGGTTCGAGCGTCGGCGGAAGGGTTCGAGCCGGCTCGCGTCCGAGGCATCCTGGCAGCGACCGACCACTCGGTTCGCGTGGAGTTGGGTGCCGGTGTGGAAGTGGCGGGACGCGTCTCCACATCACTCGGTCGGCCGGCGACGAGTGGGACGGTCCATCCCGTCGTCGATCTCGTCTGCGAAGCGGGCGCGCCGACGCGGGGTCGGCCCGAAACGTGGCGCGCCGTCCCGATCCAACGGGATGGGACCTTCCGTCTCTACCTGAGTGCGAGCGAGGTGACGTTGGTCGCCCGCGTTCCCGACCACACGATGGCCGTCACCGATCCGTTGGTGCTGACGCGCGACGGACTCCGGGGTCTCGAGCTGGTCGTCGCTCCGGCGCCGGCTCGCCGACTTCGGGTCGTCGACGAGTCGAGCCGACCGATCGCCGGTGCGCGGATCCGGTGCGTGCCGGTGCTCGAAGATCGTGCCGGGCCCACCAGCACGGGAGCGGACTTCGTCGAGGGTGCCACCGACGACGCCGGCGATTGGATCGCGCCGTTCGGCGCGACGATCCTCCGGTCCGTCTCGATCTCGCATCCCGACTTCCTCGACCACTCGATCCTCGAGCCGGTATCGCTCGCGATCGATCCCACGGAGATCGCACTCTCGCGAGGTCTGCGCTTCTCCGGCACGATCGATCCACCGCTCGAGGAGTCGGAAGTGCTCACGGCGCGAGCGAGCGCGATGACGCGGCAGCGGTGCACCGTCGACTCGGAAGGTCGGTTCGCGACCCCCGTGATCGATCCTCTGGCCACTCGGCTCGAGCTCGAGCGCGATGGTTACCTGCCGATCCCGTGGGACCTCCCCGCACCCACCGCGATGGACCCGGCAAGCGTCGAAGATCCGATCGATCTCGGGCTCGTCGTCTTCGAGCGCGGCTCCGAGTTTCGGGTGACCGTCCGCGACGATCAGGCACGCGCGGTCATGGGAGCGCGCCTCGCGTTGGGTCCGACGTCACTCTTGGACCTGGACGCCGCACGCGCATCCCGAAGGAGCGACGCGGAAGGGATCGCGAGCTTCTCCGGGATGCCCTCGGGTTCCTACTCGCTCACCGTCGAGGCGGACGGCTACTCGTTCCGGCCGGTTCACGTGTCGTTGCCCACGGCGGAGACGAAAGAGGTGGTCCTGACGCCGACGGCTTCATTGCTCGCACGAGTCACCGACGAAGCGGGTCGACCGATCCTCGGGGCGAGGGCTGCCGTCCGTCGCCATCGAACTCCGAAGGGTCGGAGCGATGGCGACGGTCGAGTGCGATGGCAGGAGGTTCCCGCCGGCACCGCGATCGAGGTCGAGCTGTCGCACCGAGGGTACGTGCCGATGGTCCAGGCGATCGACCCGTTGCATGGAGGGGAGGCGCGGGATCTCGGGACCATCGTCCTGTCGCGCGGTCCGCTCGTTCGAGGCCGCATCGTCGATCCGGAAGGGCGACCGATCGCCGGTGCGCTGGTCTCTGCGAGCCAGCGCTACGGCTCCAAGAGCACTTGGGTCGAGACCGATGATCGGGGCGAGTTCGCGTTGGGGGGACTGCCGGCGGAGCCGTTCCGTCTCGCGGCGCAGGCCGATGGGTTCGGCGTCACCGAGCGAAGATGGGATGGGCCACCCGGCGACGAGATGGTCGAGATCATCCTCGAGCCGGCGGGCGAGCGCATCGTTCGCTTCGGACGATCGGGCGGAGCACCGATTCGCTGTGCTCGACTCCTCGTGGGCAGCCGCAGCTCGGTCTTCGAGCTCTTCACCGACGTCGACGGACGGGCGGTTCTCCCCGCGGCGTTCGAGGGTGCGTGTGATCTTTCCCTGCACCAAGGGGACCGACAGTTGTTCGGGGCCCGATACGCGTCCTATGCCGAGATTCCGGAGTCGATCGAGCTGCCTGCCACAGCCGCCCTGCGACTGCTCTTCGAGGATCCGTTGCTCACCGCGAAACTCTCCTACGAGCTGCGGGACGAGGCGACGCATCGCGGTCCGAAGGTCGCTTCCGGTGAGGCGCGTATCGTCGACGGCCGAGCCTTGGTCGAGGATCTGCCGTGCGGCCGGTTTCGACTTCGTCTCGACGTCGAGGGTCTGCAGATCGAACCGCGAACGATCGAGCTCGCGCCCGACG
>JAGQRC010000567.1 GCA_020425835.1 Planctomycetota bacterium
GTTGGACGAGAGGATCTTGGCTCGGCGCTCGGCTGCGCCCACCTGGTACTGGTGGCCGACGTAGAACAGCACGAGGAACACCGCGAATCCGCCCGCGACCTGGGTCAGGAACTTCCGGTGTTTCTCCCAGATGACGTTCAGGTTCATGGCTGCCTCCGTAGCGGGGCGCGTCGGGTACCCCCCGACCTCTTCTCGGGGCGATTCGCATCGGGCGACACGAGGATACGGAACGAACGGACCCCCTCGCTCGGCGACTCGACATCCGGTCGAACGACGGCGACACCGGGGATCCGCTGCAGCGACTCCTCGAGCTCGCTGACGCGGTCGATGCCTCGGCGGTCGGAGTTGTCCGACGTGCCGCGGATCTCCATCTCGAGGTACACCTGACCGTCCGACTCCTCGCGACGCGTCTCGATCGAGTCGATCGCGATCGAAGCCGGCGTGATGCGACGCAGTGCGTCTTGGATCCGCGCGGGGAATGCGGTGTCGAGGACCTCGCGGGCCACGCGATCGAGCTGCGCCTTCACCTTCGTGTTCTTGCGCTGGGCGCTCTCGAACTCGTTCTTCCAGCTCGAGACCTGGGTCTTGTGCTCACCGAGCTGATCGTCGAGGGCGTTCGTCGCCGAGTTGGCGACGAAGCCGGCCGCGAACTTGATCAGGAGCGCGACGACCAGCACTCCGGCCGCGGCGTAGAGGTAGCGGGTGCGCTCCCGAAACTCTCGCTTGGCCTTCGCGGGGGCGGAGAGCAGATCGAGCGTGGACTTGGGGTCGAGCCCCGACGCGGCGAGCCCGATCACCACGTTCCACTCCTGAGGAGCACCGGGAAGGGAGCCGCCACTGGTCTTCGGTGCGAACACCTCGACCGGATAGCCGAGCTCGCGTTCGAGGTACTCGGTGAGCCCGGGCAGGTTCGAAGTGCCGCCACAGAGCAGCGCGCGATCGATCGGTAGATCGGGGATCTTCGTCTGCGCCTTGCAGAAGGTCACCGAGCTGCCGAGCATGGAGTTCAGCTGTCCGAACGCCGAACGGAGCACTGGTTGGGTGCTCGCCTCGAGGTGATCGGGCAACTGGCCCGTACCGAGCTTCTCCTTGAGCTGTCTCGCCTTCGGCTCGGGGAGGTCGAGCGACGATCCGAGCATCGCATCGATCTGTGACCCCCCGAAGGTCACCGTCCGCGCGAAGAGCAGTCGGCCATCCGCGACGATCACGATGTGGGACTCGCGGGCCCCGAGGTCGGCGAGGACCACGTTCTCGCGCGGGATTCCCTCCACCGACTGTCGGTACGCGTGATAGAGGCCGATCGCATGCGGGGTGACCGCCGAGACTCGTCCTCCCGCCGCTTCGACGTCGTCGATGCGAGGCTGGACGAGGTTGTCCTTGCCGAGTCCGACCAGTAGCACCAGATCGTCGGACGCGCTCTCCGGCACGTCGAGCTGGCGCCAGTCGCACGAGAGCGCCTCGCCCGACTTCTGGACCATCTCCTCGGCCTCGTACTTCATGATCAGTTCGAGGCGCCAGTCGGGGACCGGGGGGACCAGGTTGTACCGAAGGCTCGCCGCCGTACCGCCGAGCCCGAGGGTCACCCCGCCGACCGGAACCTTCTCCGACTTGAGTCGCGCGATCAGCGCCCGCAGCGAGCGATCTCCATCGGCGACGACGATCGCCTTCTCGACGCTCAGCTTGCCGGCGCTCCCCTTCAGCCAGACCACCCGAGTGGCGGACTCGCCTTCCTGGATCGCGACCGCGTTCAAGGACAGCACGGCAGCACCTTCCCACTCGAGAGCCTTCGTGGCTCGCGCCTCCGGTGAACCCCGTGGTCGGAGTGTCGGTACCGGTCGCTCACGATCATCGTTCTCCCCTGCCCCTCCGTGTGCCTCACTGCCGGGCCTCGATCAGTTGGATCAGTTCCCGCGCTCGCCGGGCCGATTCGGTGCCGTCGAACTCCGCGATGACGCGCTCGCAGTAGATCCGAGACAGCGCGTTCTGCTCGGCGTCGAAGAGGGTCCTCGCCCGCTGGACGAGGTCTTCCGCGCGCGCCGCGGTGCGCCGCAGCGAGCTCGACGCCGAGTCGGCCTCGACCGCCGAGAGAATGGATTCGGCATCGCGGACCACGGGGAGCCCGCCGAACGCCTCGCGGAACTCCCGCAGTCGTTGCTCGAAGTGGGCGCGAATCGGAGGCGCCTTGTACTTCGCCAGGTCGGAACGGATCGAACGCAGATCCTCGAGGCGACGCTGCGCGAGTCGATCGATCTCGGCACGGATCTCGGTCGCCCGCTCCCGGAGGTCGTCTCGCCACGGGAACTCCTCGACCACCGCGTCCAGGGCGGCGGCAGCACTCCCGTGGCGGTCGTCGTGTCGGAAACGCTCGACCTCGTCGAGGACCGACGCGATGCGCGCCTCCTCACGCCGGTTGCTGGTCGAGATGTAGACATCGAGACCCCCGCCCTCGAACCCGGAGGGCGCGACGAAGGCGAGCGCCGGCTGGGTACCGGTCTGCTTCTCCCCGACGATGTGCAACGTCAAGGGTTGCCCGAACGAGAAGACGATCTGGTTCTTCCGCTCGCCGAGGATCAGCTCGTCCCCGACCCGGCCCTCGAGACTCCGGAGCGGAACCCCCGACTCGACCGCCGAGTTCGCAGAGTACAGCGTCGCCGGGAGCTCGACCGCGCCGCCCTCCAGCGTGAGCACCCATGCTCGGTTCGACGCCCGGGACGAGAGGTCCTGGTACGAGAGTTTCACCGCGTCGGCGAGCGGTTGCGCACGGAGCTGGATGATCGCGGCGTCGTTGGCGTCCGGGTAACTGGCTCCGGTGACGACCATTCCACTGGCGTCACGAACCGGCGTTTCCGACGTGAGCGTCAGCGACTGCCCGAACAGCGCCCGATGCTCATCGAAGGTGGCGATCCGGACGTTGCGGGAGATCACCGTCCTCCCCTTCTGGAGGACGAGAGTGCTGTCGTCACGGAAGGTCAACGTGAGGTCGCGATCGTGCCCGACCGTCGAGGCCAGAGTGATGGCCACCGGCTCGGGCGCCGCTCCCTCCTTCTCCAGGAGCACGACTTCATCCGCGGCGAGCGATCGTCCACCGCCTCCACCCCAACCGATGATCGCCACCTGGCAGACGTCCGCGCCGCTCAGCGGTGGGACGTTGACGGTCACATCGACGTTCGAGAACGTGCCTCGCGAACGGACCAGCTGCGCCGTCGAGACCTCCGCGAGCCGCAGTCCGCCCTCCGCTCGTCGGAGCCAGAGGATCTGGTAGCCCGCGACCTCGAAGCCATCGTTGCGCAGCTTCCCGCGCAACTCGTAGACGCCGTCCGGCCGAACCTCGTGCGTCTCCTGGGAAACGACGCGCACGAAGCCACGCTGGGGCGCTCCCGTCCCAGAGACGATCAGGGCCCGCCGACCGTGCGGCGCGCCTTCGCGGAGGCTGGAGAGTTCCGCGGCATCTCCGAGCGGATCCACCGACCAGCCGG
>JAGQRC010000568.1 GCA_020425835.1 Planctomycetota bacterium
ATAGTTGCACGGCAACACTTGGGCGTACTCGGGGACGGCGCGGGAGATGTCGCCATCGGTGACGCCCTGGAACTGGAGGCCGACCGACGTCGACCCGCCCCCGGCCGTGTACTCGTACGACGTCGATCCTGCCGGCAGGACGTCGATCAGCGTCCCGTCGAGGTCGAGCACGCGGATCGAGGTGTACGCCTCCGGGTTGTGCCATGAGAAGCGCGCAGTGCCGTAGGCCAGGGAGCTCTCCAGTTGCTCCACCGGACGAAGCGTCGCGCAGGTCTTGGAGTAGGCGAGGAGATCCGACGACTCCCACTCTCCGCGGAAGTCGCTCACGGTGACGAGCACGGGACCGGCGGTCGAGGAAGGGGAGAGGCCGGGAATCATCCCGGTGATCGTGGTGCCGTCTTCGTCGACGACTTTCTCGAGGAGTCGTTGGCTCCCGATCCACACCGCGGTCTCCGGGATGAAGTTGCTCCCGGTGATCCGCGCGAACGTGCCGCCGGCGGCGCAAGCGATCGATGGCTCCACGCCGGTCAGGACCGGTCCGCTGCTCGACGCGATCGTCAGCGCGAGCGGCAGAGTGTCCTCCGCGAGCGGACGGCTCGACGTCCCCTGGTAGGCGCGGACATCGTACAGACCCGGTGGGAGCGAGGCGGGGGGGACGACTCGGATCGAGCCTTGCCCGAGGAAGACACTGCCGACCGGG
This sequence comes from Planctomycetota bacterium, assembly GCA_020425835.1. The sequence continues at coordinate 701 of JAGQRC010000568.1, forward strand.
AGTCCTCCGATCTCGACGTGTGTCGATGGGGTGAACGCGGAGCCGAGGAGCTCGAGGTCGGTCGATGAGCCTTGCTGCCACACCGGTGGGCTCACACTCGTGAGGTCGAAAGGCCCGACGTACTGGTAGGCCGAAGCGAGGGTGTCCGATCCGGAGACCGGGTCGTTCGCCGTCGCCGCGACCGGGGCACCGAGCGGAAGTCCCGGATTGGCGGGAACCCATCCGGTCAACGTGGTCGTGCTCACGAACGTCGGCACGACGGTCTCGCCGGCGAGGATCAACGTGGTGCTCGGCGTGAAGCCGGTGCCCGTCGCGACGAATGGCGTGTCACCGTACAACGACACCTCTTGGGGGTCGAAGTCCTGAAGATCGATCGCTCCGACTACCGTGAGTGCGTTCGGAAGGTCGGCGGTGATGCCGGCGATCCCGATCGACGTGACGACGCGGACGCCGTAGATCCCCGGGCTGATCCCGGTCGGCGTGATGAACGTGAGGTGCCGCGCGTCGACGAAGCTCTCCGCGACTGGGATGAGCACGCCGCCGGCTGCAGTGAGAGTGACGGCGGAATTCGGAGTGAACCCCACTCCCACCACCGAGACGATCGTGCCACCGAAGCCTCCCGCGACGTACGCGGGAGAGACCGACTCGACCGCGAGCGGGCCGATGTAGCTCACCGCGTCGGGCAGTGTGGCGGAGGGGCCGGTCGCGGTGAGAACGGCGACCGCCACCGGTGTACCGGTGACGGCGTGGGGCGGGACGACGCCGGTGATCTGGGTCGACGTGACGGAAGTGAGGGTGGTGTTCACGCCGTCGATCTGCACCACCGTGCCGCTCGTCAGGCCGGGAGTGAACCCGGTGCCGATCAGTGTGTATGGCGTTTGTCCGAGGTAGGAGACCTCGAAGGGTTGGAAGCTCGAGATGCTCGGTTGGGCATGGACCCCGAAGGGAAACGTCATCGTCACCATGAGCGCGAGGAACGGGGCGGCTGAACGCATGGGGGACTCCTGGAAGCATGGCATCCCGTTGCAAGACTGCATTCGAGCCGAGCGCCCGAGCCTCCGGCGGCTATCCGGCGAAACTCGACGTATCCACCGACACGCCGGCCTTTCGTCGGATCCGTCGCTTCGAATCGGAAGCAGCTTTCAACGGACTGTTGTCGGGATCGAGAACCGGACTCGGTTCCCGCCGCCGCCCCAGCTGACCGCCGATCCCATCGAGGTTCACCGAGTTTCAGATTCGATGGGGCACCCCGCCCCCGCATCGTCGAGTCGCGCCGTCCGACGGGAGTGACCATCGCGACCCCGCGCGATCGTTGGCCACACGCGAGGTGCGAATGGGTGGTTCGCGCAGCTCGCGGAAACTCGGTCCCGAAACGGAGATGAAACCGCCTTAATGATGAGTTCTTCATGACGCGTGACGTCGTTCGTCGCGTCGCTAGTCTCGGGGCTCGACGGTCAGGGGCGGCGCAATCCCATCCATGATGGGTGGACGTCGCCGTCCCGTGTCGATGGTCACGAGACACCTCCATCTCTGGCTCGGTTCGAGGCGGGACGACGACGGAGCTCCGCTCGCCGACTCTCGGGGTCGCGCGCCGGGTGACGGTGTTCCGGTTCGTTTTGGAAGGGCGCGGAACATGTCCTCCCGTTCATCGTGGACCGCGGCGGGTCGCAGGGCGGGCACCGAGAGCACACTCCCGACGGTGATGGGGGACGAGTCGGCTTCGACGGATCCGATCGTGGCGTCGGCCGCGCGCCGAGGGAGGGTCGTGTCGTCGCTGCCGACCCTCCTGGTCATGGGCGGTGCTGCACTCTGCTTCCTCTGGCACTCCGGCGGCCGCGGCTACGAAGTACAGGACGTTACACGGTACTCCCAAATGGTCGTCGAGATGGAGCACCACCACACGTGGGTTCCGACCCTGAACGGCCATGCCTACTTCGAGGCCATGCCCTTGGCGGCATGGGCTCCCCTCGGCGTCTATCGAATCACCGGACGACTGACTCCAGCGACGTCGCGCTTGGCGACCGGTCTCGCGACCGTGGCCACGGTCGGCCTGACCATACTCCTGGGGGCGTGGGTGTCCCGTCGCATCGGACTGGTTGCCGGTGGGTTGTTCGTGCTCACTCCACTCGTCCTCGTTCTCGGGAGGGGCTCTCGCGTGGAGGCGGTGCTGGCATTCGCGGTCACCGCAGCACTCGTCGCGTTCTTCCGCGGACTGTCGGAGCGGGGTTGGCGACTCGTCGGTTGGGCCGCTCTCTCGGGCAGCATGATCGCGTTGGCGTTCGCCGCGAAGGGACCCTACGCGGTGGCTCTCGTCGGCTCGGTGGTGGCGGCGTACTGTGTGCTCGAAAGGCGTTGGCGACTCCTTGCGTTCTGGAGCGTCGTCTCCGGAGCCGTGACGGTCGTTCTGACGGCAGCCTGGCTCGTTCCCTACCTTCGTGCGCTGGGCCCGGCGGAGTCGACCGAGTTCCTGGACCAACTGATCGGTCAGGAGACGGTGTCCAAGTTCCTCGATGGCTACGGCAAGTCGCGCCCGCTCTGGTTCTACGGGGAGGTTCTCCTCACGAATCTCGCGCCGTGGAGCCTGCCGGCCTTGTTCGCCTGTGTCGCCGGCCTTCGTGCCTGGCGGGACAACTCCGCCATCGTCCGATTCTGCATCGTCTGGTCGGGCGTCCTGCTCCTCGGCCTGAGCCTGTCCAACGGGAAGCACGCGCGATATCTGCTTCCTTGCGTTCCCCCGTTGTCGGTCCTGTCTGCACTCGAGCTGGATCGGTGGGC
>JAGQRC010000569.1 GCA_020425835.1 Planctomycetota bacterium
CACACCGGCGCGACGCCGACCACGAGCAGCAACGCGGTCAACGGAGCAATGCCTCGGCGACACTTCGCGAACATGGGGCCCTCCTCGGTTTGTTGTGCAATGCACGGCTGCCGAAAATGCTACCCGCGGAAGTGCTCGAAGCGAAGCCTCGAGGGGTTCGGGCTCTTAACCCATAACGAAAAAACACCTTGGAACGTGTCTGTCACGGACCGCAACGCGCGGCCAGCGGCAGCGTCCGGAGGCGGACTGATCGAGGGAACGCCGCGGGAGGAGAATCGCTCGTGACCAAGTCGGATGTCATCACCGCCGTCGTCTTGGTCGTCCTCCTCGCCGCCGGTGGTGCGGTCATCATTCCTGCCGTGCGCGACGCCAAGCGGCGCTCCCTTCGCACGACGTCGGTGGGAAACCTCAAGCGGCTCGGAACCCTCTGCACGGGCTACGCGCTCGGTTTCGGTTTCAGTGACCGCTTCCCGTTCGACCCGTCGGAAGAGCCGCGCGCATATCGAGCGTTTCAGATCCTCGTCGACGCGAGCTCCGATTTCGACTTCTGCATCCTGTGCGACCCGTCCCAACACGACGATCCCGCGCTACCGGATGCCGAAGGACGCTACCGGCTTCAGCCGCACAATGTCAGCTACGCTTATCGCGGAGCCGCGACCACGACTTCGTCGCGCCAAGACACGATCCTGATCTCCAACGACACCTACCGCGGCGCACCGAATCAGGCGCGCTCGTCAGAGCCCGAGGGGCTCGACGGCGGGGTCAACGTGTTCTTCGTCTCGGGCGAAGCGAGGTTCATGCCCATCGAGGAACTCGGTGCGGACCGGAGCTTCCCCGAAGGGCTCGTGGGCAATGAAGGACGAACTCGGTAGGTCGTCACGCCGTGTGCCCCGAGAAGGAGAGAGTCCGACATGACGAAGTCGAACGTCATCACGACCGCCGTTCTGCTCGTCGCCTTCGGTGGCTGCGGGCTGGTGATCATCCCGGCCATGCGCGACGCCAAGCGTCGCTCGACTCGGACGATATCTCTGGGGAACCTCATTCAACTCGGAACCCTGTGCACGGGGTTCGCTCTCGATCACGACGACTACTTTCCGTTTGATCCGTCGCCGACACCGCGTGCCTACCGGGCGTTCCAAGCGCTCGTGGATGCGATTTCCGACTTCGACTGTCGCGTGCTGTGTGACCCGAGCCAAGACGACGACTTCGCCAGGCCCGGTCCGGACGGACGCGTCACTCTCGGCCCGCACAACGTGAGCTTCGCATACCGCGGCGCCCTCACGACCTCATCCGAGCGACCGTCCACGATCCTGATGTCCAACGACACGTATGGTGGCGCACCGAATCAAAGAGGATCGACCCAACCCGAGGGGCACGAAGGCGGCGTGAACGTGTTCTTCATCTCCGGAGAAGCGAGGTTCATGCCCATCGAGGAATTCGGCCCGGACCGGAGCTTCCCCGAAGGGCTCGTCGACAACGAGGGGCGGACGCAGTAGCCGTGGTGGCGAGTGGACGACGCGCCGCGAGGTCACGCCTCACCGTTGATCCGAACCTCCACGATCTTCCCCTCGGCCACGTCGAACACCACCTGGAAGAAGGCGCTTCCGCCGTCATCGACGACGAAGGCTCGGCGCTCGAACTCCTCCACGTCGTCCGCGATCTCCGACAGCGCTTCACGCTCCGCGAAGTTGGCGAAGAGGAACCGACGTCCGTCCTTCGTATATCCCACGTACTGTCGAGAGTAGGCCTCGAGGGGGAACTCGACTGTCGGCGGGTGCTCGCTCAGCGCGGCCTCGAGCGCTTCGATCTCGCTCCGCAGGGCGAAATGCGCATGGGTCGTCTCGATCCCGAACGCGGTTGCCTCCTCGGGCGGCAGCCGATAGCCCACGAAACCCGACCCGGCCACGCGGATCGGGCGCAGGTCGATGGTCTCCTCGAAGCCGTGGAAGGAGACCGAGACGATCGGCGAGCCGTCCACGACTCGGTAGTCGAACGCGCCGCCGCTGAGCGGATCCCGCGGGACGCCGTTCGGAAAGTAGCCGTCGAGATCGGAGAGCGTCGCGTAGCTCTTCCCGGCGCGCCTCGCCTCGTACGCTGCCGTTGCGATCAACAACAGCCGGAAGTACGCCTCCGTCTGCGCGACGCGATGAAAGACCGACGTCAGCGTCGGATCCATGACGCTCGAGTCGACGAAGAAGTTGTCGCTGCGCCCCGCCTCGAAGTCGGCCAACAGCGCCTCACCGCGACGGTCCACCTGTTCCAGCGACGGAAGGGCCTCGGCGAGGGAACGTGCCCGCGCCGCGTCCTCGGGAATCGCCGTGATCGCGTCGAACTCCTCGAACCAGGTCGAGATCCGAGCGGGGACCTCATCGATGTCCGCGAGCAGCTTTCGCCGGATGTCGTCCGTGCGGTCGCCGACGAAGAACAGCAGATCGGAGATCTTCTGCTCGCGTTCCGGACGGGCGGTGTCGGGCCAGGCCTCGCTCCAGTTCCGCAGCGAGGATCGAAACCACTCCCGGTCCCGGGCGATCAGCTCCGTCGCGGAGACCGGCAAGCGGGGATCTCGACCCAACTCGGCGAGCAAGCCGGAGAAGTCCGAGCGATCCGACTCGAGCGCCAACAGCGCTTCCCACTCCTCCCCGATCGTCCGAAGCGCTCCCGCCGCTCCCAGGGCGTCGACGAGCACCGCGTTCCGCGCCCAGCACGAAGCCCAACGCACGCCGACTTCGATGAGACGGACCGCTCGCTCGGCGTCGCGGGGTCGGGGGTTCGAGTGAGCGACCGGGCTCCGGAACCAGGCGATACTCAGCGTGATCGCCTGTGAGACTCCATGATTGAACTCGATGTCGAAGGAGGCCCAGTCTCCGAGCTCGTAAGGCGGATCGAAGTCGCACTCCGTCTTGCGCGAGCCGCGTTCGAGCTGCGCCAGGGTGCCGAGTAGGAACCAACGTCCATCGTCATCGATGCCGCCGGTCAACGCGACCGAGCTGCAGTCCGCCTTCTTCCAGGTGTCGTACAATTCGCCGACGCGCTCGCGATCGAGCGTCGCCCCCGCCCGCAGGTAGTCGATGGCCGCATTGTCGGTCCGCGGGCCGAGCTCGGGTTCACCCATGAACACCACGCAACACAACAGAGTGACGAGTCCCATGCTTCACTCCCTCCGGGAGCCACAGTGGATCGAGTATGACATCGGATCCCCGGTCGTCGAGCATCGCGTGCCTCGAATCCCGCGGGTCTCGTCATGGCTCCGAATCCAGGCTCGCCGTACGATGATCCAGGGTGAGTTCGGAACGAGTAGAGGCCCACGGTATCGGAGGGGACGTTGAGCAGTTCCGAGTCATCGAGTGCGGTGGACGAGTCGCTCCATCGCGGCGCGGCACGGTGGCGTCGCCTTGCAATCGTGCTCCTCGGGTTCCTGGCGGTTCTCGCGGCGATGGCGATCCCTCGGCTCTACGATGACGACTT
>JAGQRC010000570.1 GCA_020425835.1 Planctomycetota bacterium
CAATCCCGCCGACCCATCCGCGACACGATCCGTGTTCGTGATGGATCGTCGGTGCCCGCGTTCGGGCGTCGAAACTCGGGGGTGAGTTCGGGCTCGGAGCTACTGCGGTCTCGTTCGAGACCGGGCCGAGCCGACCCCGTCGCCGTCGAACGATCGTCGAGAGTCTCGACGAAATCATCGGGCGACGCGCCAAGTCACACCGCGGGCCGAGCGTTCGCGGTGTGGGGACGACTCGGAGTCGCTCGAGCGGGTTCTCGAACGGCTCCACGGTGGAGCAGCGACCAGCGATGAAGCGCGAGTACTCGTACGTGGCCCGAAGTCCGATTCACGGACGAGGCCTTTTCGCCAAGCGTAAGATCCGCAAGGGAACATTGATCGGGACCTACGAGGGCCCTCGGGTCCGCAAGGATGGAATGCACGTGCTGTGGGTGGAGGACGAGAGGGGGAAGTGGTTCGGGATCGACGGCAAGAACCAGCTTCGATACCTGAACCACTCTCGGAATCCGAATGCGGAGTTCATCGGCGAGGAGTTGATCGCGCTTCGCACGATCGCGCCGGATGAAGAGATCACTTTCCACTACGGGGATGAATGGGCCGAAGTCGACTGACCCGGAGCCTGCCCGTCGGACCCGAAGACGTCGTAGTGGATCAGCTTCGTGCGAACCCGGTCTCGGGTCCCGGGCGGCGGCGGGGCGTGGTGAGGTCGCTTGAGGACGACGCGGTCCCGCGTCGCACCCCGGGCAACCCTGATCAGCTCCGCGAGTTCACGGTCCTGGGGCACGGTCGGACTCGTGAGCAGTGCGCGGAGGATCTGGATCTCCTTCTTCGGGAGCGCGCGCTCCTTGCGCGGCGGCGGGAACATCGGGTCGACGAAGATGGTGTCGGGCCGATCGACGTGCCACGTCAAGGTTTCGAGCCAGTGACGGGCATCGGCGCACTCGAATCGCAGCCGCGCCGCGAAGAGAGCATCCAGTTCGGGATCTCCCTCGGTCCGTCGCTGGGCGTCCCACAGCATCGCGACGATCACGGGTTCACGTTCGCACGCTGTCACCCGATAGCCGGATTGGGCGAGGTGGAACGCGTCGCGCCCGAACCCTGCGGTGGCATCCACCACGAGTCGAGGAGCGGGGCCGATCGCTCGGAACAACGGCTGGTCCCGTCTCGGTCCACGGCTGTGTCGACGCTCGGACGCGAAGTCGACGGCGTGGCGGAGGAGGCCGCGATCGGTGGAGACCTCGATCGTGAGACGGTCCTCGACGAACCGCAATCGAGGCGTCCTCGCATCAACGGCGGTGGCGACCGGGAGATCGAGTCGGTCGACCCAGGTGCGGAGATGGTGGCGAAGATCCGGGTCCGCGGGTTCGACGACTTCGACGGGCAACACCGGGGGGCCTCCGTGATCGACCAACTTCGTGGGGCGAGCCGCTCCGGCCGGACGGTGATCATTGTTGCGGAAACGGGACGGAGATCACAGTCATGACGTCTTCCCGCGCGATCATCAGTTGGCTCCTGCTGTCGGCATCGGCCAGCGGCTGTGCCGGGAGCTACCTCGTTCGCCAGGTCGCCGGGCAGGTCGAACATCTCGCGGCAGCGCGGCCGCTCGCGCCGGACGGGCTCGCGAGTGCGGAGTATCGCGAGGGGCTGCGGGAACTGGATTCAGTGCTCTCCTTCGCACGGCGGGAGGGGTTCGACGTCGGTGAGGCGTACCGCACTTTCGTCGACCTCCGTGGTCGACCGCTGGTCAACGTCCTGGTGGTCTGTCCCCCCGACCAGCTCACGCCGGTGCAGTGGTCCTTTCCCGTCGTGGGATCATTCGCCTACAAAGGGTTCTTCGATCGTGAGGCCGCTCGCCGAGAGGAACGGCGGTGGCGAGACCAGGGATACGAAACCTACCTAGGACGATCGCCGGCGTTCTCGAGCCTGGGTTGGTTCCCGGACCCGGTGTACTCGAGCTTCTTCGAAGAGGGTCGGCCCGATCTCGCGGATCTGCTGCTCCACGAGCTGACCCATCGGACCATCTTCGTCCCCGGGGAGACGCGGATCAACGAGAGCCTCGCCACGTATGTCGCCCGCCGTGCGACGGAGGTGTACCTGAGTCGCCTCGAGGACGGGAGACAGGATCTCGAGCGCTACCGCGCCGAGCAGCGGGACCGAGGTCGGGTGGTGTCGGCCGTTGCTCGGGCGAGGACGGAGCTGACGCTCGCATTCCAACATCCGAACCGGGAGGCTCGTCTCACCGCGAAAGGGCGGATCCTCGCAGATCTGCGCGAAGCGCTGGCGCAGGCGCACCTCGAGTCGGAGCGCTACGTCGTCTACTCCGAGATCGAGTGGAACTTGCCTCTGCTGTTGAGCTTTGATCTCTACTCCGGAGATGTGGCGACGTTGGATGCGCTCTGGGAAGAGGCCGGAGAGGAGCTCCCGGCGTTTCTGGAGAAGTTCACCCGCGGTGATGGGATCGACCGTTTGCGCGCCGCGCGACGCTGAAGGTCGGAACCGATCGCCGGATCCCGCCGTTGTCGCGCACCTCTTCCACGACCTTCTTGCCGGGGAGAGCGGTCGCTTCGAGGGGGCTTGAATGGATCGACAGGGCGAGTCTGGACCCGACCGCACCGGAGGCTGGGACACTCGATTCGAGCGAGAGGCGCTGCCTCACCTCGATGCCGTGTACCACTTCGCGCGCGGATTGGCTCGAAGCGCGGTCCGCGCCGAAGACCTGGTTCAGGACACCTACCTGCAGGCCTTTTCGAAGTTCGACACGTACGAGGCCGGGACGAACTGCAAGGCGTGGCTCTTCCGGATCTGCAAGAACCTCTACATCGATCGGTTCCGGGCGGAACGACGGCGACCGCCCCATCAGGAGTTTGGACCGGTCGAGCCCCTTCGTCACGACACAGATCGAGGGACCCGAGAGCTCGAGCGTCGCGGCATCGACGATGAGTCGATCTTCCTCGACCTCTTCGGCGACGAAGTGAACCGGTTCCTCCAGGAGTTGCCCGACGAGTTTCGGCGCGCGCTGCTGCTGTGTGATCTCGAGGGGCTGACGTATCAGGAGATTGCGAACGTCCTCGATGTGCCGATCGGGACGGTCCGTTCCAGGATCTCCCGCGGGCGAAGCATCCTGCGCGAGAAGCTCGAGGACTACGCCGATGATCTGGGCTTCGGTGTCGCGCCGACGAACGAGCTCGAAATGGACGACGAATGACCTGCGAGAGTGTCCGACCCCGATTGAGCGAGTGGATCGACGACGAACTCGATCCGGGCGAGGTCGGACGGGTGGCAGACCACCTGTCGATCTGCCCCTCCTGTCGACGGGAGGAGCAGGCCCTCCGGAACGTGAAACTCCTGGTGGGAGCCAAGGTCTGTCGCGATCCCGCTCCACCCGGGTTGGCCGAACGTGTCGAGGCCGCCCTGGAGAGCCGCCGACGCCGACGCGACCTTCGGGTCGGCTGGATCGCCTCACCC
>JAGQRC010000571.1 GCA_020425835.1 Planctomycetota bacterium
GTTCCTGCAACGGACCCAGCCCGCCCTCGTCGCGCGCGAATCGGAACACGTTGACGTCGAGTCCACCCGAGCCGCCGATCACCGGATCCTGGTGACAGGCGCGACAGCTGTCGCCGTTGAGGTCCGCCCCGAGCCCCTGGCCGAGCTTCCAGTCGCGGTCGAACAGCTTGCGACCCCGGAGGAACTGCTCCTCCTCGAGCGGCGTCAGCGATCGGCTCGGACTGCCGAGTTCGCCCACTGCCGGCAACGGAGTGCCGTCATGGATGATCTCGGCATGCCCCACGGGAACGAAAGGACCGAGGATCGAGGCGATCGCCAGGGCTGCGATCGCCGCGGTGGCGACGCGGGTCCCGAGGCGCCGGGTTCGTGATTCGTTCGTGTTCATCACAGCGCCTCCAAGAACTTGATGATGGCCTCTTGGTCGGCCGCCGGCAGGGCGAGGTACGCCTGACGCGATCCCTCCGCTTCGCCACCGTGTCGGTTGATCGCATCGAACAAGGTGTCCGCGCCGCCATCGTGCAAGTAGGGCGCGTGCATCGAGACGCCCCAGAGCGGTTGGGTCCGGAACTCGTTCTCGGTCGTCGGAGGGGTGATCGTGGAGAACTGCGGCACCCCCATCGAGAGGCCGTCCGCGTTTGCCGCTCCCATGTCGTGCAGGAGCAGATCGGTGTAGGCCTCGAGCGTGCCCACGGAACTGGCGATCGACGGCACGTGGCAGAGCGCGCAGCCGATCGAGTCGAACAGCTGCTCCCCGGCGATCTCGTCCGGGCCGAACGGCTTCTTCGTCGGCGGACGGAGGAAACGGCAGAAAGTGATCAGGTCCGCGAGGTCCTCGACGGACATCTCCGGATCGGGCGAGGCGTCGGTATCGGTGGTCGGGTCGTCGAGGCTGCTCGAAACCTGGAGCATCGCGGAGAGCGACACGGTGCCGGACGAGCCGTCGACCGGATCGGTCGTGATGCCCATCTGATTCCGGAGCGCGCCGCGGATGAACGCCTCGATGAAGTTGGCCTGCAGCTTGTATCCGAGGCGGCCCACGTGGCCGAGCCCGTCGGTGTTGAAGCGACCGCTGATCCCGTCCGGCGTCACCACATCGTTCGGGTCGGCCTTGGAGAGGATCGTCGCGTTGGAGACGAACTCGAACAGTCCGGTGCCGAACATGGGAGGTGCATTGCGATGCGCCATCACGATCGGATCGGGAAGGCCCGTCGGAACGGTCGGGCGTTCGAGCGAGAGGTCGTGGTAGCTCGGCAACACCATGCTGGGTAGGCCGGGAATGCCGGTCTGGAGTCCCGGCTCGCCGATTCCGACCAGGTAGAAGTTGCGGTAGATCGGGGCGGAACCGCCGACTTCGGGCGTGCTGTGACACGAGAAGCAGGAGGTCGCGTTGTACAACGGCCCGAGTCCCTCGCTCGGCTTGAACCGGTGGAACATGACGTCCCGGCCCCGGTTGAAAGCGGTCAACTCGATGTCGCTGAGCCCCTCGATCGGTCCGCCGAGATCACACGTCAGATTGCTCGCACAATCCAGGGCGTCCGACGTCGGGTCGACGCCGCACCAGCTCGTCGGCTCCGCGGGCGGGGTCGCGCCCACGAACAGGTACATGATCAAGTAGATGGGATCGGCGACATCGAGCTCGCCGTCATCGTTGACGTCCATCGCATCCCGGCATACGGCTGGACCGTCGCCGAAGAGATGATCCAGGGAATAGATGGCGTCTGCCAGATCGCGTAGGCCGTCGGTATTCGCGTCGCCGCGGATGAATTCGCTCTCCGCGGACACGACCGTGAAACCAGCCAACGCGAGGAGACCCGCAGCGACCAATCGCCGCAACATCGCTACCTCCTCGGTGCTCTACACCCGCCGTCTCGGGCGAGTCGACTGTACGAACTCCACTCCACGTGCCGGAGTCTCGAGTGCTCGTGGCAACCGTCGAATGGACACACCTGAAGCCAACCGAAGACCACACCTTCTTCGGCGAGCGGTCGCGCGCCGCAGATCGGCACGCGACCCAACTCCGACAGCAAGATCCCGGCGAGGGCTTGCGCGTCTCGCAGCCCGATGAGGTGGGTTCCTCGTTCGAAGGGACTCGCCGCGTTGGCTCGGATCCGATTCTATCCTCACCGTGGGGGACTGTCACCGGTCGGAGCGCGGGGCGAGGTGGAGGTGCCGCCATCGCCGGGGCTTCGACAAGCGAAGGGGGCGACGCGGGTTTCAGAAAGTCCGCGACAACTCGTCGGGCGAGCGCGGTGGGGCTGGGTCACTCCCTCGGTGCGCTGCAACGAGGCCCGCGTCGTCGCGGACCGGGCGCCTCGCTCACGAGTTTCGGCGTGAACGAACCCGCCGCCGAGGTCGGGGCATCAGCCCCGACCGCAGCACTTCTTGTGTTTCTTCCCGCTCCCACACGGGCACGGGTCGTTTCGACCGACCTTCTCGGAATCGCGACGAATCGGATCGAGTCCCATGACCCGTCCATCCACGAACTTCCAGACGCCGCCCTCGCGCTTGAACTCCGCCACCTCGTGATGATCGATGTCGTTGCCCTCGTTGCGGTACTTCGCGACGAACTCGACGGTTCCCGCCTCTTCATCTTCGCCCCCGTGCTCGGTGCGGAGGATCTCCAGTCCACGCCACTCCGACTTGGCCGCCCACTGCTTCGTGTTCGCCTCGTCGAAAGTGTCCCGCGACTTGGAGTGAAGGGTCTCTCGGAGGTAGGCGAGGTCCGACCGAGTGTACGCGGTGTAGCGCGAGCGCATCAGCGCCTCGGCCGTGGCGGGAAGCCGGGCACCCGACAGCAGTGGGCCACAGCACTCGGCGTAGGGGTGTCCGCTCTGACAGGGACAGGCTTCGTCGTTCACGAGGTCTCCGTTTCAGAGGCCCGCGCTCTCGCAGGCCTCGAGGAACTCCAGTCGCCAGTGGTAGCGATCGAGCAACGAGTCATCGCGGGTCCCGACCACGCGGAGGGCGGCGTACAGCGCCTCGACCGACGCGAGTCCGGCCATCGGATCCTCCGCGATCTTCGAGACGCGCGGGTAGGCGGTTCGAAGGGACGCGGGAAGCGCGCGCTCGACCACCGTTCCGCGCAGGCACTGGCGAAGGCGGGGCAGATAACGCCAGGTCGAGTCGAGAATCAAGAACGGATGCCCTCGATCGCCCGGAGTGAGCGGCGGAGCGCCCACGCTCAGCACGATCGACCCCTCGACTTGGTACCGCACCTCGGGGTCGAAGCGGACGAAGCGAAACCGAGGGTCCCCGACCAGCGGCTCGACCGAGCACTTGCTCCGGCGCTCCTTGGGATGGCGGAGCACGATCGCGAGCACCTCGGCCGGGCACGGGGTCAACTCCACCATCTCCGAGCTCATCGGTCTTCACCGATCGCAACTCGGAGGAGCGACGACGGGGAGGCTCCGGCGAGGAACAGCGGGCTGCGGAGTGAGGTGAGCCGCTCCGACGCA
>JAGQRC010000572.1 GCA_020425835.1 Planctomycetota bacterium
GGTTTCTGCGCGCTGGCGGGCTCCCTGGTCCTGACCATCGTGCCCGGCTGGGGCGCGGCATGGCAGGGAATCGTGAGCGCCGCCGTCGCCGGCTTCGTCGCGATCGGGCTCGCCCACCGCGGCATGCGTCAACCGGTCGATGTCGCTCGAGACCCGAACCGCGGACTCCGACTCCGCGGTTGGCGACGACGGCGACGACGAACTCCGGAGCCGAGCGAGCGCGAGCGCTTCGAAGAACTCGAGGACCGCAAGCTCCGAGCCCGCGAGCGGCTGAAGAAGAGCGTCTGGTTCCGGATCCCGATCTTTCGCCGCTACGACATGAACATCCGCGACGAGTAGTCCGCGGGCCGCGAGTCACGGCGCTCGTCGGCGCGGCTTCCCCACCCTCCCCGCCTCGGAGCACGGCCTTCTCATCGGACGCGCGGTCACCGAGGCGCACCTCGATCCCGACCGTTGCGGGCTCGAGGACCATCCTCACGAGTCGACGAAGCCGTCGACGAACGACGTTCGAGAAACTCGTCACGCTCGACGGTGCGTCGGAATCTCCCGCCGGGAGGTCGACCGCTGCGAACGGGGAGATTCCTCGGATTCTCGCATCGCTTCGCCGATTCCGGACGCAAACAACCCGTCGGCGACCGCGAAGGTCCTCCGAAACCGATGTGGGCTCACCTCGCCGCTCTCGGGGCGAGAAGACACAACCGAAAGAGAGGAGTCGTCGTGGGACATTCCACGATCTCATTGCCGATGATCGGGCTCGCCGTCGCGATGGTCTTCGCAACGACGGTCCGAGCACAGCCGACCGTCGTGTACGAGGACGCCAAGGTGGTCGCCAGCGATGCGCAGGCATTCGACTACTTCGGCAACCCCTTCACCTACGTTCCGCCGCCGACGATTCCCGAGAGTGGAACCACGGTCGCCATCGACGGAGAGGTCATGGTCGTCGGCGCCCACGGCGACGACGATCTGGGGTCGTACTCGGGTTCGGTCTACGTCTTCCGATTCGATGGCGTGACCTGGATCGAAGAACAGAAGCTCACCGCCAGCGATGGCGTGGCCGGTGACAAGTTCGGTTCGACCGTCGCCCTCGACGGTGATGTGTTGGTGGTCGGATCGACCCTCAACGACTCACCGGGCACGGAGTCCGGTGCCGCCTATGTCTTTCGCCACAACGGTGCGATCTGGATCGAAGAACAGAAGCTCACGGCCAGCGACGCCGTCGCCGGAGAGCACTTCGGTTGGGCCGTCGACATCTGCGATGATGTGATCCTGATCGGCGCGGACTGGGACGATGACGCGGGAGACTACTCGGGATCCGCCTACATCTTCCGTCACGACGGCGTGACGTGGGTCGAGGAGCAGAAGCTGGTCGCCAGCGATGCCGCCACGAGCCACGTCTTCGGCTACTCGGTAGCCATCTGTGGCGACGTGGCCGTCGTCGGGGCGCCCTACGACGATACGCTCCTGGTCAACGCGGGCTCGGCGTACATCTACCGTCTCGTCGGAGCGACCTGGGTCGAGGAGCAGAAGATCTCGGCCGACGATCCGGCTTCCGAGGACCTGTTCGCGCGGTCGATCGATCTCGATGGGGATCGGATCGTCGTCGGAAGCCCCCTGTGCGAACGACCGCCTCTCAACCTCGCGGGCGCAGCGTACGTGTACGAGTACTCGGGAGGATCGTGGGATCAGACCGCGAGGTTGGAGCCGATGAGCATCGCGACGGGGGACCTCCACGGATTCTCCGTTCGGGTGTCGGGAGACACACTGCTCGTCTGCTCGCGAAACACGGATTTCGTCGCGCCAGGGACCGGCTCGGGAGTGATCTACCTCCACAACGGGGTGGGGTGGGTCGAGACGAAGCGACTGCTCGCCAGTGACGCCGCGCAGTTGGATGTGATGGGGGTCTCGGCCGCGATGGATGGTGACGTCATCGTTCTCGCCGCCGGACTGGAGGACGACGGCGGTACCGACGCAGGTGCGGTGTACGTGTTCGGGAGCATCACGACCCCATACGTCCGCGGGGAGATCAACGGGGATGGCACCGTCGATATCTCCGATGGCGTCTTCCTGCTCGCCGCTCTCTTCATTCCGGGCGCTCCGCCCTCGACCTGCCTCGATGCGTCCGACGTGAACGATGACGGCGCCAACGATGTCAGCGATGCGGTCTACTTGCTCGGCTGGCTGTTCATCTCGGGCGCGGAGCCGCCGGCGCCGTTCCCGAACTGCGGCAACGACGCGAGCCCCGATCCGCAGGATTGCGCGGAGTATCTCGGCACTTGCCCGTGAACCGATGATTCCCGGAGCGGCGCGAACCGCGCCGCTCACCGGGAGCTCATCGCCTCGCCTCGTCGCCTCGAAGTCCGGGAGGGAACCGCGTGCACACTTCGGACGGCCCGCTCGTTCGATCGTCGACGCAGGGGAGTCGGGAGACGACCCCGGTCGACCGCAACTCCGACCCTCCCCCGCGGGAATGACAACGGCTCGTTCGTCCAGCAGGATTGCTCCTGTTTCTGCGACTCGTGCCTCCGGAATCACTTGCGGAACAACCCCTGAACGATCAAGTAAAGACCTCGAGCAGTGCCCGACCCAGTACTGGACGACACGCGTCGTCGAGGCCAAGATCGGCGCCCGCGCGACCCACTCGGAGCGCGCTTTCCCTGCGAGGAACCTCCCTGTCGATCGGTCTCTCTACCATTCGGATGCTGCCGCGCGTCAGTGCAACGCAGTGGTGCCTGGGGTCGCACCGCTGAGCGTGGGCATGCGAACACAACGACCGAACTCGGAGGCCTCTCCTTTCTTTCCTTTCTTCGTCGTTCTTTCACTGGGCGAGAAGCAGAAGAGGCATTCGAAATGAACGAATGGATTCGCCGACGGTCGTGCGCGATCACGGTCGGTCTCGCGATGGTTCTGTCACTGACGTTCGCTGATCGGGTCGAAGCGGAGGGCACGGAGGCGCTCTTCGAGGCGCAGATTCCGATCGCCGCGGGAAGTGGCTTCGTGGCGGCAGGGACGGGGCTCGAGGTCGAGCCCGGCACGATCACGTTCGACGTACCCGCCGGCTCCACGGTTCGACAGGCCCTGCTCTACTGGTCGGGAAGCGAGATCACGGCGACTTCGCCGGCGACGACGATCTTCGTCGACGGTGCGGCGGTGGTCGGTCGACCGGTCTCCGATCCCGCCTACTTCTTCAGCTGCGACTGCGGCCCGGGCGCCAGTGGCGATCACTACTACTCGACCTACCGCGCCGACGTCACCGATCTCGTCGCGCCGGGCAGCAACGAGCTGGTCGTCGCCTCGACGATCGGTGCGCTCCGGAATGGAGCGGGGGTCATCGTCATCTACGACGATGGAGGACCGTTGACTCCGGTCCTGATCTCCGACGGGACCGATCTCGCGTACAGTGGCTTCTCCGGTGATCGAGGCGAAACAGTCGCCCGGACGTTCAAGCTCGGGGGG
>JAGQRC010000573.1 GCA_020425835.1 Planctomycetota bacterium
TGGTAGCCCATGCGGTTGTAGGCCTCGACCAGGACCTTCGCCTTCTCGATCAGTTGTGGGCGCTCGTGGTCCTTCGCGGTGCGGTCTTCGCGGCCGAACAGCGTGTTGCCCGCATCGATCAGCACCATGTGCGGGTGGTGGATCCTGAGCTGGCGGAGCAGGGAGGCGCGTCGCGTGATGGATCCCTGACGGATCTTCTTGTGCTTGCAGCCGCAGACGTCGATGTATCCGTAGTTGTTGATGCCGTACCCGAGGAGCAGCTTCCGGGCACCGTCGGGCGCCGTCTCCACGATCGCCGGCTTGAATCCGTCACCGGGGGCGACCTCGTCCGTCGCGCCCGCTCCGGCGGGGTCCGTTTGGGCAGACGCGATCGAGCGCGAGACGGCTTCGAGGCCGAACGCGACGACGGTGATCCACGCCAGAGTGGCGAAGAGGGTCCAAGGAGCGGGGCCGCTGCGGCGCATGGCTAGGGGGTCCTCTCTCGGGAGTACGAAACGAGCGCGAGGCGGAAACACGACACGACGGATGGACGATGCTCAGGAGCTCCCGCGCACGGTCAAGATCAGAGGGGGCAGTGGAACACGGAACAGCCGAGTTGGGAGGCGCTCGGGTCGAACGCGACGAGCTCGGTCCGCTTGCCTTCGCAGTAGATCGAGCTGACGGCCAGCACCGCGTCTGCCTGGGTGAGGGCGCCGTCGTCGTCGACGTCGCCCGCGCGGAGACAGAGTCGATCCCGGACCAGGCGGCCGCTCTGGGTCACTCCCGAGTCCTCGGCGATCAGCTGACCGAGGATCTCGAGGTCGTGGGGTGTGAACTCCCCGTCGCCATCGACATCCCCACGTCGGATGTGCACGAGCTCCGGCGCGTCCGAATCCGAATCCTCGACGTCCGCGAGCGGGTCCTCCGACCGGATGTCGACCGGGATCTCGGTCGAGGTCGAAGGCCGGTCGCCATCCGGGACCGGGGCGATCGAGGCGACCGATCGCGAGACCGGATCACCGGTCGGCGGCGAATCGGTCAGGAGCGCGATCGCCGCCATTCCGAGCAGCACCGCGGCGGCCGCCGTGTAGAAACGGGGAAGGCGCTCGCGAACGAGGGCGGCCGTTCGTGCGGCGAGCGGCACCGGAGTGCGATCGCTCAACGGTCCCAGGGTGGCGACGGCACGCCGAAGCTGCTCCCGTCCGAGGGCGTCCGGCTCGGCAGCGACCAACTCGTGGACCGCGACTCGAACCAGATCGACTTCCTCTTCGAGGCGATCGCGACAGTCCGAGCACTCAGTGAGGTGGGCACTGACGCGTTCGGCGAGCTCCGGGTTGAGGTCACCATCGACGTACGCGGCGAGCTGGGCTCGCGTCCAGTCACAGGGAGTTCGCGTCATGGCTCTCTCGATTCATCGTCTCGGGTCCGCTCTCGCTCGAGGTTGACCCGAAGGGCACGTTTCGCGCGGCGCAGCAGGTAGTCCACCTGGTGGAAGGACATGGAGAGACGTTCGCCGATCTCTTCGTAGGACAACCCCTCGATGTACTTCCAGGTCAACGCAGCTCGGAACTCTTCGTCCAGAGCCGCAACGGTATCGCGGATCGCCGTCGACACTTCCTCGACCTCGGCTCCCAGCTGTTCGCGTCGAAGCCGTCGCTCGTTCTCCTCCAGGGCGTCTCGGATCACTTCTTCCATGCCTTGGCGCTTCGACTGACGTCGTCGACAGTATCGGTTCGCACGATTGTGGGTCAGCGCCAGGAGCCAACCGAGGAAAGCGTGCACGTCGCGGAGGTTCGGCAGGGATCGGTGGACGTGCAAGAAGACCTCTTGCGTGATGTCGTCGGCGTCCTCCCGGTCGTTGGCCTTCGAGTACGCGATCTTGTAGACGAGTCGGTGATAGCGATCCGTGAGTCGCTCGAACGCTCGGTCGTCACCGGCAAGGACGGCGAGCACGAGGTCGGCGTCGCTCTCCTCTTTCGGCGACTCGGCTTTGGGGACCGCGGCTTTCGGGCTGGAGTCTCGGCGGTGACGAGCGTCGCGCGCGCCCGGATCCGTGGGGGGATCAGGTTTCACGGCGGATCTCGGATTCGTCACGACCGCGCGGTGAACCGGGGCGATCGAGGTTTCGGAGTTCAATGGAAACGTCACCGTTCGCCTTGGCCCATGAGAACTGAGTAGGGTTCGGCACCGTCCATCCGGGGCTGGAGCGGTCTCGACGAACGGAGTACCGGGAGTCGGTCCCGGTTCGGAAACCAATCGAGGAGGGCGCCGGGACGTGGCAGGCGGGGCGAGGGCCCGGTTGGCGCCTCACCGCAGGTCGGCGACCGCGAGCTCGAACGCTCGGATCGTTCCGGGAACGGCGTCGTCTCCGATCCGCGCATGGGTCACCAAGCGGATCCGTCGGTCGAGGATGTTGACGACGCGGACTTCCTGCTGCCCGAGCCGCTCGGTCAGGCGACGATAGTCCCCGGGCGCCGGGGAGTGGAGCTCGACCATGACGATGTTCGTCTCGGGCGCGGTCACGCGAAGCTCGTCGATCCGTCCGAGCCCTCCCGCGATCTCCCGTGCCCGTCGGTGATCCTCCCGGAGCACGGCCGTCGGGTCGTTCAGCGCGACTAAGCCGCAGGAGGCGAGGATCCCGGCTTGGCGCATGCCCCCGCCGAGGAGCTTCCGCAGGCGTCGCGCGTGCGCGACATGAGACGCACTGGACGCGTAGATCGACCCGACGGGACACTGGAGTCCCTTCGAGAGGCTGATCATCACCGAGTCCACCGGGGCGGTCAGGTCGGTGACCGGCCGATCGAGCGCGGCGGCCGCGTTGAAGAGACGAGCTCCGTCGAGATGCAAGTGCAGACCGTGTCGGCGGCAGACCTCGCCGATCGCCGCGATCCGTTCCGGCGCGATCACGATGCCGCCGCGCATGTTGTGGGTGTTCTCGAGGCAGACGAGCGAGGTCCGGGGAAAGTGGGGGTCATCGGGTCGGATGGCCCCTTCGATCTGCTCGGGTGCCGGGCAGCCGTCCACCGTGGGTAGCGTCCGGGGTTGAACCCCCCAGAGGCGGGCGGCGCCACCTTGCTCGAACAGGAAGACGTGGGCGTCCTCCATCACCAGCATCTCGTCGCCGGGCCGCGTGGCGACCCCGATCGCGATCGAATTGGCCATCGTCCCGGACGGGGCGAAGAGCGCCGCCTCGAATCCCAGGAGGGCTGCCGCTCTCTTCTCGAGTTCGATCACGGTCGGATCGTCGCCGAAGACATCGTCGCCGAGGGGAGCGACTCGCATCGCGCGGTACATCGACTCGGTCGGCCAGGTGACGGTGTCGGAGCGAAGATCGATCACGGGTGTTCCCTCCCTCTTCGTCGAACAGTACACCAAGCCCGACACCCAGAGAAAGCCTGCCCGAGGGCGCAAAAAGTCCAGGAGGCGACGAGACTTCCTGCCGATTCCATCGGCGGGTCGCCCGGTC
>JAGQRC010000574.1 GCA_020425835.1 Planctomycetota bacterium
CGGCGAGGGGCACTGACTCGGAGAGCGCGGGCCCGTGTCCTGCGCGTCGGTGCACGAGTTCGCTCGGCAGCGCGTCGCCGCTCGGCGACCGGAAGGCTCGGGGCCCACTGGGCCCCGAGCCTTCTGTTTTGCCCCATCGGATCGGTGACGGCGAGGTAGGCAGCGATGGAGCCCGCGCGCGACGAGTTCTGGCCGCCGATCGAGAAGGGCCGAGCGGTCCCCGGCGCTGACCGGTTCGGCTTCTGGCTCATGGTCCTCAGTCTGGGGATCCCGTTCGCGGTGGTGATCGGCGTCTTCATTCACATGCGACTCCGCTCGCCGGAGTGGATCAACGACGTCGGTGGCGGAGTCCCTCCGATCCTGTGGGCCAGCACCGCCTGTCTTCTCGTGGTCAGCTTCTTCGCCCACCGCGCGGTCACCGCGATGCGGATCGACGAGGTCGCCCGGGTCCGACGCGCACTCTGGTTGACCTCGCTCTTCGCCGCGGTGTTCGGTCTCTGCCAGGTCGTCGCATGGGAGGAGATGCGCTCCGCGTACTCGAGCGTCAGCGAGGACCTTCGACGCTACAAGGCGTCGTTCTACCTCCTCACCGGCTTCCACGCCCTGCACGTGCTGGGAGGCTGGGCGCTCCAGGCGTGGGTGGTGTCCCGGTTCCTCCGGGGTCGCTACTGGAGCCTGCATCACCCGGGGCTGCGCTACGCCGCGTGGTACTGGCACTTCCTCGACGTGACCTGGATCGCGATCTTCGTCGCGCTGCACTGGGGAGACGGGGGAGCCTAGCAGTCCGTTGAAAACTGCTTTCGAGGCGAGAGTCCGAGATTTCAAGGCCAGTACTTCCAGAGAAACGCAGTCGTATGGGCTCATACTTCGAGTTTCGACGGGTGTGCTGGGCGCAGGAAGCTCGGGCTCTCGGCCGGAATGAGCTTTTCAACGGACTGCTGGTCTTCCGAGAACATCGGGGTGCGGGGAGTCCGGGATGCCACCGACTCAATCTCGAGGCGACGAGCGGACGATACTCCTGGGAGAACCCCAAGGATCGGAGCTCGCCATGCCGTTCGGACAGCATCTCATCGACCGCGGTGTCATCACTCCGCAGCAGCTCGTGGAGGCCCTCGAAGCGCAGCGCCTCGACCAGATTCCGGTCGGGGAGATCGCGATCGCGAAAGGCTACCTCTCCTACCGGGAGGTGACGCGGATCCTGGCGCTCCGTGTCGATGACCGTCACGCGTCGGATCTCTTCGGGGACGTCGCGGTCGAGCTCGGCCTCCTGACGCGTGAGCAAGTCGAGGAGCTGCTCGAGGACCAGCGCGTGACGCGGATGCCGCTCGGGGAGTTCCTCGTGCGGAACGGCGCGTTGAGCGAGGACCGGCTCGAAGCAGAGTTGCGAGAGTACCGCACGCCGATCGAGGCGTGACCGATCCTCCGCCCGCTCAGCGATCCCCGGCAGCCGGCTCCTCGGTTTTCGCCGGACCGGACTCGGTCGCGCTCGGGACGTCGGACGGTGCGGTTCCAGGGATCGCCACGTGGTCGGCCGCGTACCACGCGAAGTAGCGCGAGTAGAACACGGCGATATCGGTGCCGTGCCTCGGCAACACCGCGCGGATGTTCGAGATCTCCTGATTGGTCTCCCCGGGCCGGACCTCGAACTCGATGGTCTCGCCCGGGAACACCTCCACCGCGCAGGTCCCGTCGCCCCCAGTCTGCGTCTTCAGTTCATCGCCGAAGAGGACCCTCCGTCGGACGGCTCCGTCTGGGCCGCGCCGCTCGACCGCGATGATCGGATCGAACAGATGGTGGGGATCGGTCGACGGCGGTAGCGGGGAGACTTCGAACTGGAGCTCCTTCTTGGCCAGATAGGCGTCGTAGGCGCGCTTCTGGTAGTTCTTCTGCATCAGCGTTGGGTAGCCCGGGACGATGCCGGAGTTCGGGTACCGCTCCATCCAGTCCGCGTACGCGACGAGCTCGCACGGGAGCTTTCGGAGCACGCGTCCGGCGAGAGGGCCGGAGACCGCCTCACCGCGGAGCTGATAGAAGAGGCTGCGCTCCTCGAGGGGGCGATCCTTCGCGAGCTCGTAGAAGAGCAAGTTCCCGTTGCACACCATCCCGCTGTGTCCGAATTCGAGCGTCCGGTCATCGAGTCGACGGTCGAAGACGACGGCGCTGTCGCACGGGCCGTGGAAGGTGATCAGGATCGGCTGACCGCCGACCACATCGTCGATCACCTCGTGCCAGTTCAACATTCGGATCGGGTAGCAGCGCGCCTCGCCGTTGAGGTGGACACCGATCACGCGATCCTTGGGCACGAGGTACTTGCGGCCCCACTTGAGGTTCAGCTCGTCTTGTTGGAGCACCTCGGGCTCGCGCAGCGACGGGAGCCCTTCGAGCTTGAAGACGGACTGCACCATCGCTCGGGGCACGCGGAGGGTCGAGAGATCGAAGGAGTTCGTGGGTCGGGGCCCCATCGACTTGATCACCACCGCGGCGCAGAGCACCGACGCGAGCACGAGCACCCAACCGCCGCCGGTGAACGTGAGGAGCCGCCGCGGTCGCGTGTCGGTGTCGAGGGTGTCGCGGGAGGTCGAGTGAGTCATGGCGGATTCTCCGAGGGGCGCTAGCGAAACAGAATGGGTGCGGTTCCACTGAACAGGCGAGGTGTGGGATCGCACAGGAGGATCCCGAGCAGTAGGGGAAGATGGACCAGGCTCGCGACGAAGAGGCTGCGCGCGTTCTCCTCGGTCGTCGCGAAGGCGAAGCGCCAGGCCGGCACGAGCATGATGATCCCCGACATCGGTGCGGCCCAGACGGAGAACCAGCCGGTGACGCCGAGAAGACTGGGACCCATGCTGACGGCGATGAGGCAGAGGGTGTAGATCACGGCCATCGCGCCGCTGCGCCGCCCGGTGGGGTCGGTCACCGAGAGCATGCGGAAGCCACCCCGCGCGTAGTCCTCGCGGTAGATCCATGCGATCGCGAGGAAGTGAGGGACCTGCCAGAAGAAGAGGATCGCGAAAAGCGACCCGCTCGCTCCGGACAAGGTGCCGGAGGCGGCGGACCACCCGATGAGGATGGGCAGCGCTCCGGGCACTGCGCCCACCAAAGTGTTGGCGGTCGCGCGGCGCTTGAGCGGCGTGTAGACCAGGACGTAGCTGAGGAGCGTCGCCAGCGCGAGCCCGGCCGTCAGCGCATGGGTTCCCTCGACGAGGATCCAGAGGCCGAGGCCAGCGGTGACGATCGACGCGGCGACTGCGGCGATCGAGCCGACGCGCCCCGTCACCAGTGGGCGGCCACGGGTCCGTTCCATGCGACGATCGAACCGTACCTCCCAGAGCTGGTTCAGGATGCTCGCGGCCATCGCGACCAGGGTCGTCCCGACCATCGTCGCGACCAAGGGACCCATCTCAAGCTGTCCGCCGTCCGGCGCACCGAGGACGA
>JAGQRC010000575.1 GCA_020425835.1 Planctomycetota bacterium
TGGCGCGACGAGAGAGCTTCCTGCGCTCCATGTTCACCGACGACTGGCGGAACAAGGCGTTCGCAGCCTGCCTTTCGTTGGTGATCTGGTTCGTCGCCTACGACGCCCAGAAAACGCGCGAGACGTTCGAGTTCGACGTGGTCCTCGAGAAGCGTGACCGCGTGGTGGTCGAGGCGAAGGTCGAGGAGGGGAACACGCCGGGTTCTCCCTTTGCCCACCGCGTCCGCCTGACGCTCACCGGTCAGCGGGGGAGTCTGAACTCGTTCTCCTCCGAGGATCACAACGGCGTGGTCGGGCGTTTCCCCGTGGACTGGATCGAGATGGAGGAGGGCGAGGCGACGGAGTACGGCCTGCTGCGCCTCGATCGCATCGAGGCCTTCGAGGGTCTGCCCGAGGGATTCGCCATCCAATCGTGCGAGCCGCGGGTGCTCCGCTGTCGAGTCGATCAACTCGTCTCCAAGGAGGTTCCCATCCAGGACCTTCTCGCACGGCCCGCGGATCCGCGCTATCGGGCGACGGTCGACAAGCTGACTCCCGAGACGGTGGAGATCCTCGCCCCGTCCCGTGCGTTCGAGACCTTGCAGATCGTGGCCGAGATCGACGCGCGAAGCCGGACCACCGGATTCACCGAGACCTACCCGTTGGTCGCCAAGGGGCCGCAGAGCGAGCACGTGCAGTTCCTCGATGGCAACTCCGTCGTCGCCCGGGTCTCGGTCGCGGAGGCTCTCGTGAAGGAGGGGATCGAACTCGATCTCCTCTACGCCGTCAGCCATGGCTTCGGAGTCCTGAGACGATCGCGGGCGCGGTTCAGGTTCGAGTTCCAAGGATCCGAGGTCGCCCTGGCGCAGGCGCGCGAAGCCGCTTCGGATGGTCGACTCCGGGCGATCGTGAGGACGACGTTGCGCTTCGACAAACGCGAGTTCGAGGTCTATCTGCGATCGCCGAGCGACTTCTACTTCGACGGACTGCCGGCCGGTGTCGAGTGCAGCGAGGTGCCGGGCGGACTGCAATGCTCGATCCTCAACATGGAGTTCCAGGTGCGGAAGGCCGAAGGGAATTAGCGATGAGCCACCCCGAGAACATCTTCGGCACCGATGGGGTGCGGGATCGCGCCGGCGAGGGTCTCCTCTCCGACGCCTCGATCGAGCGGTTCGGTCTGGCGCTCGCGAGCTTCGTTCGCGAGGGCGTCGACTACATCATCCGAACCCCGCGGGTCCTGATCGGTCGCGACACGCGGGTGTCCGGACCACGGATCGAGGCACTGCTGTCCGAGTCGCTCGGTCGACGCCATGCGACGGTCGAGTCTGCAGGGATCCTGCCGACCCCGGCGATCTCACTCCTGGTCGACAAGCTCGGCTACGACCTCGGCGTCGTCATCTCCGCCTCCCACAACCCGCCCGAGTTCAACGGTCTGAAGGTCTTCGACCGTCGAGGCCGCAAGCTCGACGTCGGGAGCGAACAGAGGATCACGGCCCTCTACCATCGGGTCCCCGACTTCTCGGAGCGACGCTCGACCGCCATCTCCTTCCAGCCGGACCTCCCCCGTCGCTATCTCGACTTCCTGGCCCAAGCGCCGACGATCGATCTCCGCGGCCTGACGGTCGTCCTCGATTGCGCGTGCGGTGCGACCGCGCCGGTGGCGGTGCAGGCGTTCGAACGGGCCGGCGCCCGGGTCATCGCGATTCATACCGATCTCGACGGGGAGCGCATCAACGTCGACTGTGGAAGTCTGAACCCGGAGGCGGTCGGTGAGGTCGTGAAGCGCGAGGGGGCCGATCTCGGCGTCGCGTTCGACGGCGACGGAGATCGGGCGATCCTCGTCGACGAGAAGGGCGAAGTCGTCGACGGCGACGAGGTCATGGCTCTCTGGGCCCTCGACCTGCACGGACGAGGCGCGTTGCGCCGAGAGCTGTTGGTGACGACCGTCATGTCGAACGCCGGCATGGAGAGCTACCTCCGCGATCAAGGCATCTCGCTGATCCGGACCGGTGTAGGGGACCGCGAGGTCTACCAGGCGATGGAGCTCAACGACGCGGTCCTCGGCGGCGAGCAGTCCGGTCATATCATCGATCGGCAGTACGCGTCGACCGGTGACGGTATCCGCACCGGCCTGGCGATCGCCCGTCTCCTCCACGACCGGGGCGAACCGTTGTCGAAGCTGCGCGCACCGATCCCGCGCTTCCCGCAGGTCCTCCTCGGGGTCGAGGTCGAGCACAAGGTGGACTTCGAGGAGCTCGAGCGGGTGACGTCGCAGATCCGCCGCGTCGAGGAGGCGCTCGAAGGACGTGGCCGGCTGCTCTTGCGCTACTCCGGAACGGAGCCGTTGGCCCGGATCCTGGTCGAGGGCCCCGATCCCGAGGAGAACCGCGACCTCGCCGAGAGTCTCGCGGAGCTCCTCCGGAACGAGCCGCGTCTGCACTGACGGGATCGGACCCGGTACTCCGAACGCCGCGAGCGCGCTCCGAGTCGACGGCGCACCGGGTCGAAGTCGAATCCGCTCTCCGCTATGATCCGCGCATCTCGTGCCCGCGGGATCAGGAGTGCCGATGGAGAGCATGCTGCACGGCGTCTTCACCGCACTGGTGACGCCGTTCCGAGACCATGGCGTGGACTACGACGCGTTCGAGCGACTCATCGAGGAGCAGATCGCCGCCGGGGTGCACGGCCTCGTTCCTTGTGGCACCACCGGAGAATCGTCGACCCTCAGTGTGGAGGAACACGACGAGGTGGTTCGCTTCACGGTCGAGTCGGTCCGAGGGCGCGTCCCGGTCGTGGCCGGCACCGGGTCGAACTCGACGGCGGAGGCGGTCGCGCGGACGCAGCACGCCCGCGAGGTCGGGGCGGACGCGGTGCTGCAGGTGATGCCCTACTACAACCGACCCGGGCAAGAGGGGCTCTTCCGCCACATCTCGGCGGTCGCTCGAGTCGGCGTGCCGATCGTCCTCTACAACATCCCGTCGCGGTCAGCGGTCGCTCTGACCTTCGAGACCTATCAGCGCCTCGCCGCGCTACCCGAGGTCGTCGGGACCAAGGAGGCGACCGGCAGCCTGGACATGGCAGAGCGGCTCCTGTCCGACGGCCGTCTGCGCGTCCTGTCGGGTGACGACGCGCTCACCTTCCCGATACTCTGCGTCGGCGGGCACGGCGTCGTCTCCGTCGCCTCCAACGTGATCCCGCGTTTCATGGTCGATCTGTACGAGCTCACGGTCGACGGCCAGTGGGCGGAGGCGCGGCAGAAGCATCTCCAGCTCGTGCCGATCGTCGAGGCGCTCTTCCGGGAAGGCAACCCCGGTCCGATCAAGTCGGCCCTCGCCGACCGAGGCAAGATCGAGGACATCCTCCGCTTGCCGATGACCTCCGCGACCCCGGAGACGCGAGGGCTGCTTCGTCGACGACTGCAGGATCTCTCGTGACCCCATCGTCCGAACGCG
>JAGQRC010000576.1 GCA_020425835.1 Planctomycetota bacterium
AGCCCATCCTCCCGAACCAGGGCGGAGAGGATGCGGGCAATCGGTGACGGGGAACCCGCCGCGCGAACTCGTTCCCGGATTCGAGCGTCCCTACTTCCTCGCGGGGCTCGCCGGATACTCCGACGGCGCAATGCGTCTGGTGAGCCGTTCCTACGGCTGTCCGTTCTGCGTCACCGAGTCGCTCCAGGCCGAGACCCTGCTCGCCGGCGGGAAGGGGCTCGAGAAGCACCACCCCGACCGTTGGTTGGATGGGCTGCGACGAGACTCGCTCTCCGGGAGCGGCTTCGCCGCCGATTGGGGCAAGAACGTAGCGGCCCACTCGGATGATCACCCGTTGGCGGCGCAGCTGATCGGCGCGGAGCCGGAGATCATGGCGGCGGCCGCTGATCGTCTGCTCTCGTGGCCCTTCGAGGTCATCGACATCAATCTCGCCTGCCCGAGCAAGAAGAGTCGACGCCGGCGGCCCTGTGGCGGGTCGTTGTTGCGCGAGCCGGACCTGGCGATCGAGATCGTTCGCGCCGTCCTCCGCGCGGTGAGTGGACGTGTTCCGCTCACCGTGAAGCTGCGGCGCGCGTACGATGACAGCCTCGAGATGGCCCGGGCGTTCGATCGCATCCTGGAGGGTGTCCTGGAGCTCGGCTGCGCCTGGACCACCGTGCACGCGAGGACGGTCGAACAACGCTACGACGGACCATCGACGTGGCCGTTCCTGAAGGACCTGACTCGACGATTCCCCGGCGCGCGGATCTTCGGCAGCGGCGACGTGTTCGAGGCACGCGACATCTTCCGCATGATCGAGGAGACCGGAGTCGCCGCGGTCTCCGTCGCGCGGGGTGCGATCGGCAACCCGTGGATCTTTCGACAGGCGGCGCAGATCGAGCGCGGTGAGTCCCCGACGCCTCCGAGCGGGGCCGAGTTCCGTGACGTGTTGCTGGAGCACGGTCGCTTGGCGCGGGCGCTCCACGGGGAGGAAGTCGCCGGCCGGTTGATGCGAAAGTTCGGGATTCAGATGTCGCGTCACCATCCGGAAGCCGAGCGGATCCGCGGCGCATTCGTCGCCGTGAAGTCCTACGAGGAATGGCGTCGACTGGTCGAGTCCGTGGCCTACTGATCCGAGTCATTCCCGAGTCGACACGACGAAGTGGCGAGGACGACGGCGGGCACCGTCATGGGAGCGAACTCGATCCTGGACGTCTCGATACCCGCTCAGTCGAACGAGCGGCGCATCGCCCACCAGCGCTCGCCGTCGGGACCGGATCGACACGGCAGGACGTCGTACGCTTCGAAGCGATGGAGGGGCGGGGTGTCCGGCGTGACTGCGGTCGCCTCGAACCAGCCGAACGTGCGAGGTCCGGATTGGGGACCCGATTCCCGGGGGCGAGAGAGCAGGAGTTCCTCGCGACCGTCGCCGTCGAGGTCGGCGCTCGCTTCGACGCGCCAACCGGGGAGCGGCGATGCCGTGCGCTCGGGCTCGGTTCGTTCGAGCCGGCCGTCGCCGTCGTCGTCGACCATCCCGTTCCCGAACACCAGTCGCGTGCCGGACGCGATGATCGGTTGCACGGGGACGATGCGATCGCGGTGGAATCGCACGGCGGTGTATCGCCCCGTGTCGTCGAAGTGGATCAGTGCCGCGTCGCCCTCGGCGGTCGTCGTGAACGCGACGTGGAGCGAGCTGTCGACCAGCAGGGGAAACGGGCCGTACGTCCGGACGAGTCTTCCGCCCTCGTCGAACGAGTAGAGCTGCAATCCGCGCTCGAGGTCGCCGCCTCGGGGCCAGGTGATGATCTCGTCGCGTCCGTCGCCGCTCAGATCGAGCACGGCGAGGGAGCGCTCGGCCGGAGGCGCGATGCGTCGCAGCGCGGGGGTGACGCGGGTCGGTTTGCCATCGGGACCGAAGCGGACGATCTCGACGTCGCCGGTTCGGTCTCGGCCTCCGCCGTACAGCGAGTGGAGGGCGGCGAGCTCCGACTCCGAGAGCTGTCGGTTCGCTTGCTCGTAGCGACTGAAGAGCGGCGATCGGAGGTTTGCGCTGTGATCGAGTCCGAGCACGTGGCCGACCTCGTGGAGCGCGGTCTGGTACAGCCCGAAGCCGCGGGTCTCTCCATCCGTCGACCAGGTCTGTCCCCGATGGAGATCGATGAACGTTCCCGGCCGCACCGGCCCGGCGATCGCGACACTGCCGTGCCGGAAGACCACCGTCTCCGGAGTGCCGGCGTCCTTCCAGCCGACGGTCACGTCGGCGTCCGAACGGGCATCGGCATCCGTGAAGCCGACGACGCCCGTTGCGCTCCACGTGTCCAGCGCGCGACGGATCGCCGCGCGGTAGTCGTCAGGGTCGATCGGGCAACCCTCGACATCGATGAACACGCGAAGCTGCCGTGGGTCGGGCCAGCGACCTCGGATCGTGAAGTGGATCGGCGGATCGCGGTCCACCGCAGGGCCGGACGGACGCGACTCCGGTGCCGCTGGCGGAGCCGACAGACCCGAGGCGAGACGGGTGAGGATCACGACGAGCAGCACGACGAGCCCGCGTGCCGAGCGAGACCGCCCCGAACGAGAAGGCGACGCGGTCCGCCTCGAGAGAAGCGTGCCGCGTCGCCCGGACAGGTTGGAGTCGTTCGCGCTCAACCGGTCCACACTCGCATCAGAGATCCTCGAGGAGCATCAGAGATCCTCGAGGAATCGGATCAGGGCGTCCTGCTCCGTGCTCGAGAGGTTCTCGAACGCGACCCGAGACGAAGTAGCCTCGCCCTGGTGGAGCAGCACCGCGTCGACGAGCGTCTCGGCTCGACCATCGTGGAAGTAGGGGTCCGTCAGCCGGATCCCCCAGAGGGGCGGAGTCCGGTAGAGGCCGACCCCCGCGCCCGGATCCTCCATGCCGCGGAAGGTCGAGGGATGCACGTTGTGCAGCAGCAGGTCGGAGTAGAGGTTCACCGGACCTTCGCTGCCGGCGAGGCTCGGGATGTGGCACGTGGCGCAACCGACCTCCGAGAAGACCTGCTCGCCGAGCGCGACCAAGGGGTCGGCCGAACCGACGCGACGCGGAGCGTCCAGCATCTGCAGGAAGAACAGCAGATCCTCGAACTCGGTCGAGGACAGCTCGGGATCGGCGACACCATCCGAATCGGTCAGGAAGGCGAAGCCACGACCGGTATCCGGTGACGTGACACCGATCTCGTTGCCCATCGCATCGCCGATGAAGTCCTGCAGCAACGGGATGCCGGCCTTCCAGCCGAAGCGCCCGACTTCCGGGACGCCAGCGACTGTGACCATGCGAGCGACGCCCGTGATCCCATCCCCATCGCTGTCGGTCGGATCCTCGTTCGCGAGGATGTCCGCATCGAAGATAGTCTAGATCAATCCGAGCCCGAGCAACGACGGCGAGTTCCGCTGCTCGAAGAGGTCAGCCATCGGATCGTGGTGC
>JAGQRC010000056.1:0-4299 GCA_020425835.1 Planctomycetota bacterium
CATCGATTCGCACCGCGCCCGACGTCACCGATCCCGGATCGATCGGCGTGGAGTAGATCAACGAGATCGACAGGCTCGGTCCGGAGAGAACACCCTCGATCGGGGGATCGGTGGCGACGAGAAGGGCGGACGGAATGGCGTCCGGCGAGACGTGGAACTCCCAAGCACGGCCACGGTTGAACTTCCCACTTCGTGAGCGGATGTCGTTCGTGAGAATCACGGTCACCGACTCCCCGGGAGCGTAGCTCCGGCTCGGCTTCAGCTTCGCGGTTCTGTATCCCGACGCGAATGTGATCGTCCCGTAAACGAGACCGCTGACGCTACCGACAGTGTAGAAGTGACCTCGGTCGAACGTTTTCGGGTTCATTTCCCGGTCGAAGGTGATCGTGATCATCGGCCGCTGGACGTCGATGGTCTCGTCCACCGCAGGTGAGACGGTCTCGACCCTGGGATGGGTCGGATTGCATCCGCAGGCGAGCGTCCAGAGCGTGAGCAGTGTGAGCAGCGTCCCTCGTCGCATGTCTTCCTCCCGTCGGGCCCGTCGGTGGGCATCCCATCGGGCGAAGTCACGGACGCGATCGCGTAAGGGTGATGGAGGTTTGTTGAGTAGGCTCGGAGGTGCGCGGGTGGGAACGGGGATCGACCCTGCGGCCTACGTCGGCGGTCCCTGCCCCCTCGTCCGCGACTTCGTCGGAGTCTCCTGCCGATCTCGATGGGGCTCGGCCGAACTGAGTGTCGTACCGGGTTCAGTGACCTCGAAAGCCGCGATTTCGCCCTCGGATCGGGCGCGACTCGATCCTGTGTCGCGATCGGGCTCGTGCCGGGATGTTGCGCTCCTGAGTGAGACTTGGCACATTGCGCGATCGTGCCCTCCAACCGAAGAGACACCTGCTTTGATCGCCCTGATCGCGCTCCATGGAGATCCGCCGACGCTGCGTCAGCTCGAGGAAGTCCTCGCGTCTCGCTTCGGCGAGTCCGTCGACGTCACCCGTCGCCCCGACGAGGGTGTGATCGAGTTGACCGCGGGGGGAGAGTCGGTCGTGCTGACCTCCGCGGCGACGCCGATCGCCCCCGAGGTCTACGAGTCCCCGTGCCGAACCGCATGGTATTGGCCGCGTGCGAGCGAGGTCTTCGCCGCACACCCGGCGCACGTGGCGATCGTCGTCCGCTCCGAGCGGAACTCCGCGAAGGTGCGTAGCCTCTGGCTGACGCGCATCACCGCGGAGCTCTCGGAGGAGTTCGGTGGGAGCGGCATCTACTGGGAGCCCGCGGGCATGGTCCACTCGCCAGAGGCGTTCCGTGAGTCGGCCGAGCAGATGAGCGAGGCGCAGATTCCGCTCCGGCTCTGGGTCCGTTTCCAGCTCGTCGAGAACGACGACGGCACGCACTCACTCTTCACGCAAGGGCTGAAGCCGCTCGGCCTGATGGAGATCGAGATCCGTCAGAGCGCGCGTCCAGCGGAGAACATCTACGGCTGGGCATTCAACATCGCGCACTTCATGCTCGAGCGCGGGGAGGTCGTCCCCGACGGGAACACCGTCGGCGTGAGCCCCAGCGAGTGGATCCGCGTCCACCACCTCGCGTCCGCCCTCGACGCCGAGCGCACCGTGCTCTTCCTCGACCTGGACCTGGACGAGGAGATGGGCGCGGCGGGGGAGATGGCCTGAGCGCGTCTCGTCACTCGAGGTGAACCTCGCGAGCAACGCGGACTGGGTTCACGAGAACTCAGGCTCCTCGACCTCGCCAGTACCGGCGCCGGGCCCAGCGGCCGACCCCGAGCGCTGGAACCGCGACGACCAGGACACCGATCGAGAGAAGGATCGTCCAGAACGTCGGCGCCGACATTCGATCCCGGAAGAACACGGAGAACGCGAAGGCCCAGGCGACGACCAGGACGCCGGACAACGTTCCCACCTTGCCGGCACGGAGTTCGGTCTCGGGATCGATCCTGCTCGGTGCTTCCGCGTGCTTCATGACGGTGCTCGTGTTCCTGCTCTGACGCTGAGTTCCTGCTCCGCACATTCTCTCGGAACGTGGCGCCTCCGCCACAACTGCGTCGAGAAACTGCTCTCGCCCGGGATGCGTCTCTCGACGCGATGCTGCGGTCACTCGGACTTCGACCCGACCTCGAACGGGAACTTCTCGCGGTTCGCTTCCCACCATGTCTTCCACTTGTCGGCGACCCCGGGACCGAACTCGGGGCCGGCGGGGAGCTTGCGCGCCTCGACCATGGCGACGAGCGCCTTGTGGTACTCCTCGCCCCAGTCGACGAAGTCCTCGGCGCGGGGATCGTTCTCCGCTTGCATGTCCTTGATCATGTTCTGCATGTCGGAGTAGTCGTAGTGGTCCGCGAGATCCTCGATGACCTTCTCGACGCCGGGACGTGCGCCGAACTTGAGCAGCGCGCGCACGCACGGGAGGCTGTCCCGGAACGAGTAGTCGACCACGTATCGGTAGTAGTCCTTGACCGCGCCATAGCACTCATCGCCGCCCAACTCGAGCATGGCGTCGATGAGCGCCTCGTGGAACTCGCGCGTCTCGACCAGCGTCTCGTACAGCTTGCTCGACGCCTCCGAGAACTGCTTCATCAGCTTCAGTAGCCGGTCGACGTTCTGCCCGAGATTCTCGCTCTCGTCGACGACGAAGAGTTCGAGCCACTTCTCGACATTCTTCCAGTAGCGGCGATAGACGCCTCGGTGAGTCTTGCGCAGTGAGCTCAGCGTTCCGCACAGCTTGCGGGTCGCGATGTCCCGGTGGACCTTGGGCAGGATGACGACGGCTTTCTTCCGGACTTGGAGCTCGTCGTCCTTGAGTGCGAGGGCGACCGTGTTCGCGATCTGCGGTGATGGCATCGAAGGCCGCGCTTTGGCCAGCTCGGCGAGGTTCTCCAGAGCTCCGATCTTCTCGCCCTTCGAGCCGCTCCGCAGGCTCGCTTTCGCCTCGCGGATCACGTCCTTCTCACGATCACTGAGGTCGTCGCCCGACGTGACCACCGCGCCCTCCAGGAGCGCCGCGCCTTCGAACGACACCGCGTATCCGGGCGAGACCGCGTATCCGGGCGAGACAGTGCCGGCCGCGAGGACCAGCAGCACGAGCAGGCCGAGTCCGGGACGGAATACCATGGTGAACTCCACTCCGATGAGAACGGAGGCCTCCGCGGGCGAGCCCCGCTCGCGAAGACCCGATTTCGAGAGTCGGGGACCGTTGCTCGCCGATGATCGTGAAGAGGAGTCTGGAGATCGGTGATCGAGATTCGAACGGATCGGAATTCCGGGACGCACCTCTTCGGCAATAGCGGCGTAACGAGGCGAGGATAGTGGGCCCGGGTCTCAGATCAAGCGGTTGTCCTCGCGAAGGGTGAGACGTCGATCCGGAGCTGCCCGGTCCCACCGGCCCGCCACTCTTCGCAGGTCTGCGAAAGTCGACGTCACGAGGATCACCGACTCCCTTGCGGTTGCGTGGGTCGCGACCCGCTGCATTCTCCGAGAACTTCGTTCATCGGGTTCGCCGGCGTTGTCAGGATGGCGAAGGAGGAGCCGTGGTCACCCCTGATGCCGTACTGCTCGAACGATGGCGAGAAGACCGCGACGGCGACGCGTTCCGTGAGATCGTGGCGCGCCACGCCCGGATGGTCCACTCGACGTGCCGACGCGTGCTCGACGACGACGAGGAAGCGTGCGACGTGTCGCAGGACTGCTTCCTGAGGTTGGCTCAGGAACCGCCGACGATCCGCAGCTCGCTGGGTGGCTTCCTGCATCGGCTCGCTCATCGTTCGGCGCTCAATCGGCGCGTCCAGGTCGAGCGGCGTCGAAACCGGGAGTCGAGAGCGGCGCGAGTCGAACGCGGCGACCCCGATCGGACGTGGGCGGAGATTCGGCTCCACGTCGACGCTGCGATCGAGGCGCTCCCCGAGTCGCTTCGCGAGATCGTCGTCGCCCGGTATCTGGAGCAGGAGAGTATCGAGGACATCGGCCAGCGGCTCGGACTCTCTCGACGCCGGGTCTCGTATCGACTCCGGAAAGGCATCGAACGAATCCGTCGACGAATGCAACGCCACGGGCTCGGCGTGACCAGCGCTCTGATCACCGCCTACTTCACATCGGAGGCGAATTCCGCGACGCCGAAGGTGCTCCTCGCAGAACTGGGTCGCCGCGCCCTCGCCGGTGGACCGGAGGTCGTGGTCCCGCTCGGCGATCTGTCGATCGGCTGGAGTATGCGATGGTTCGGAGGAGGGCTCGCCGTGAAGAAGCTCGCTTGGGGGATCGCGATTCTGTCTCTCGCCCTGCTCGGAGCGACCCT
>JAGQRC010000056.1:4328-10756 GCA_020425835.1 Planctomycetota bacterium
TCGGGACGCCTCGACCGCGGCCCCGTCGTCGTCCGCGCTCTCACCCGCACGGGCGGGGTCGCGTTCGATCGACGATGGACTGCGATCGGTCACTTCGTGCGTCGAACTGGTCGCCGAGGTCCGCTGGGCGGAGTTTCGGACCCCGGTCACGCGCGGGGAGGCGACGCTCACCGGACCGGGCGGCGCGACGCTTCGAACCCGTGTCGCCGACGGCGTCGTCCGCTTCGATTGCCCAGAGGACTGGCGGGCGTGCCGGCTCTCCGTCGATCACCCCGGAGCGGA
The DNA here is from genome assembly GCA_020425835.1 of Planctomycetota bacterium. The sequence goes on from JAGQRC010000056.1 coordinate 4,611, forward strand.
GTCGGCGTCCGTCGACATCTCCGTGCCAATGAGCGAGCCTCGCATCGTAGAACTCGTTCCCCGACACGCGATCGCCGGTTGCGTCACCCGCGCAGACTCGGGAGCACCGATCCGCGGCGCGGAAGCCGAGGCGACATCCGCGAGGCCGTCGCCCTTCGGCGCGGTCGAGACCGATGGCGGCGGACGGTTCCTGTTGCCAGTCGAGGAGCCCGGAAAGCAGACCCTGCTCGTCGTGGCGGAGGGGTTCGCGCCGCAGTGGGTCGACATCGATGTTCGCCGCGCCGGAGAAACTCGAGTCGCGATCGAGCTCGACGACGCGTTCGAAGTCCTCGTCCACGTCACCGACGATGACGGGCAGCCTCTCCATGGCGCCCGAGTGACACCAAGGAGTGGCTCGGGCTCGATCTCCTTCTTCGATCACCGCTTCTCGGTGATCACGGACGGAGCCGGTCGGGCGATGGTTCCGCGAGTCTCTCGGCGAAGCCCCCCGAAGCTCTGGGTCTCGTGCGTGGGCTATGTCGCTCGCAGCGATCTTCAGCCCGAAGTCCCCGATGGGGTTCGTCGCGGCGAACTCTCGGTCGTGCTCGATCGAGCGACGGGGGATCCCCGTGCGGTCGAAGGTCGCGTCACGGACACTCGCGGTCGACCATTGGAGGGCATCACGTTGCGCTGGAGATCCTCATCGACGGTCCACTTCGGACCCCGGGGCGTCGAGAACCCCGGCGATGTCGCGGTCACAGCCGACGATGGGTCTTATCGCTTCGACTTCCTCGACGACGACGGCGAGGGGGTTCTCTCCGTCGGGGGAAGGGGGTACGCCCCGCAGATCCTCTGGCACGCAGTGTCCGGGCCATCGCCGAACCCGGCGCGGCACGACTTCCAATTGGAGCTTGGACATTGGCTCGGCGGGATCGTGCGGGATGAGAATGGCGCCCCCGTCGCGGGTGCCTCACTCCGGATCGCCCCGCGACACGTCGATCTGCGGGTGAACCCCGAGAACGGAGCGACCACGGAGACCGACGACGAGGGGCGCTTCCTCGTCGACGGGTTACCCGACTCGCAGATGTCGATGGAGATCGATCCGCCTCCCGGTCGCAGCTTCTCCGTGTGTGTTCCTCCGAACCCCCTGGAGCTGGATCGTTCGATCGAGCTCGTGCTCCGCGATCGTGGCGAGATCCGGGGGCGGGTCGTGGATGCGATGAGCGGAGATCCGGTCGCCGAGTTCTCGGTCCAGTATCAGCCGATGGGACGCGGCATGTGGGACCAGAGAGCGCGGCATTTCGACGATCCCCACGGCCGGTTTCGCTGGGCGAGCGTCGATCGAAGTTACTCCGCGGGGATTCGAGTCCATGCCGAGGGCTACGCGACGGCGGAGCTCGACCCGGTCGTGCCGTTCCGATCCGGTGAAGAGGGCGAGGTCGAGATCGCGCTCCGCCGAGCCCGCACGGTTCGGGGACGAGTCGCTCGGGAGTCCGATGGACTGCCCCTCGCAGCGGTGAGGGTCGTCGCCGGCGTATGGCGGTTTCCCGGCGAGATGGACTGGAGCCAGTGGTTCTGGACGTCGATGCGCAACTACCAGGAGCGTCGAACGGATGAGCAGGGTGAGTTCGAGTTCGAGGATGACGGTGAGACGAGCCTCTTCATCATCCACTCCGGTTATCGAAGAGTCGTGGTCTGGGCTGCCGAAATGGAGCGGCAGATCGACCGCGCCGGGCGGGTCGACATCGCCCTTCGTCCCGGGGTGACGCTTCGCGGCGCTCTTTCGGCGGAGTGGACCTTCGACGGCGCGAGCATCGGGCTCTCGTTCGTCCACGACTCGGCGAAGGCGGGGTATCCGATGGAGACACCGTATGGCTACGACCGTCTCAGCGCCGACGGATCCTTCGTGTGGCCGGATCTCGGCCCGGGGCGATACGAGCTGACGGTCATCCGCCGAGGGGCCGGTCTCGATCGACGGTACTACCGAACGGTCGACATCGAGGAGGACGACCGGACCATCGAGTTCACGACGAAGGAGGGTTCGCTCACGCTCGCGGGACGCCTCGTCGATGCCCAGGGTCGACCCCTCGACGGATACGTGCTCTATCTCCGTCCGGAGAACTCCCGCGGAGTCACCGCGCAGTCCTGCTTCATCGATGCGGGGCGCGAGGGGCGGTTCATCTTCGAGGACCTCGGGCCGGGGGTCTACTCGCTCGATGCGCGAGTCTGGAACCAGAGTCGGTTCGACTTCCCGTCGATCACCCTATCGTCCGATCTCGAGAAGGACCTGGTCTTGGAGTCTCCGCGCTGAGACACGGCTCCTCGGGGGGGCTCGGATGCGAAGAGTGCACCGCGGAAGGCGCGGTGCACTCGAGTGGCGGGGGGAAGCCTCGGTCGTTCGCGCTCAGTTGCTCCAGAACCCGGAGAAGTGGACACCTTGGTAGGAGAAGAGTCCTCCGGTCACCGTCACTTGGTGTGCGGTGATGAACCGGGTCGCGAGGCCGGCGCCTTCCCAGGTGTCGAACTCGCTCTGGAACTCGTCGCTGAGGAGCGCATGGCGCGCGACCCAGCTCGACGGTCCGGCCGCGATCCAGATCGCCGAGTACTTCGGCGTGCCGCTCTGCCGATAGGCGTCGAGGTAGGCGAGCTCACGCCCGGCCGCGGTCTGGGTGTCGAACTCGGTCTGGTACTGCGCGGCGGTCAGGCCGGACAACGCGACCCAGCCGCCGACCGGCTTCGTGTCGTAGAGCGCGGTGTAGTAGGTCGACCCGCCGACTTCGACCACCGAGATGTTCTTCGCGCGATACCCGGCGCTCGCCAGCGCCGAGAACTGGGATTGGTGGTCGCTCGTCGACGCGCCGTGGTACGCGGCGAACGCGTAACCGAGCCCACCCTCGTAGATCGTCGCGTAGCGAATCGCGCCGCCGTCCAAGTAGCTGTCGATGTGGACCAGTCGATATCCCTGGCTCGTGAGATCGTCGAACACGGTCTGGTGCGTCGTCCCGGTCAGGCCGTGGTAGGTGAACCAGCCGGACGCCGGGCTCTTGTCGAAGATCAGGTTGAAGTACGGTTCGCCGAGGTAGTCGTAGCCGTCGATCCAGATCGGGCGGTAGCCGTTGGCGACCAGGTTGTCGAACACCTGCTGGTAGCTCGACCCCGGCACACCGTGCCGCACCTGACGGTAGCCGGTCAGGACCGAGCCGACGTTGAGGTCGTAGACCGCCGCGAGCACGCCATTGGTCCGGATCTCGAGGTCCCAGTTGCCGAGCGGGGCGCCGCTCCCGATCGTCGGGTTCCACCACCAGAAGGAGTGCCGCGCGACGGATGAGAAGGCGAACGTCGTGCTGGCGTAGGTCACCCCGTTGGGCTGGCGGAGTCGGAGCTCGATCGTGCTGCCTGCCTGACCTCCCGCCATCGACAGTCCGACACCGAGCGTCTCGCCGGGCTCGATCACCGAGATGTTCGCCGGCGGGTCGAGCACCATGGCCACGTTGGTGACGGGTTGCCGATAGAGCGCGACGTCCATGAACCCGAGCGGTGTGTTGTAGGTCGGCGCTTGGTTCCACATGCCCTCTTGGAAGGGCTCGATCACCGCATTGTTCTCGTCGCGAACCTCGAAGTGGAGGTGCGGCGCGGTGGAGCAGCCCGAGCTGCCGACGACCCCGAGGACCTGACCGGTCGAAACGCTCTGACCCGTGGTCACGACGACCGAGCCCTGCTTGAGGTGACCGTACGTGCTGGTCCACCCGTTCGCGTGCTGGATCTTCACGTAGTTCCAGTCGCCGAAGCAGCTCATGTGTCGGTCTTCGTTGGAGTCCTCGGTGTCGACGACGACACCGGGGGCGGCGGCGACGATCGGCCAGTCGGTGTCCATGTAGCGGAAGTTCGGCACATCGATGTCGATCCCGCGGTGACCATCGTAGGTCTTGTTCCCGCCCATGTAGTCGAGCGTCGCGCCGGTCGTCGGATCGAGATCGACGTAGTTGTTGATGACCCAGTCGTGGGTGTCCTGCCCCGGGACCGGCCAGTCGAAGGTGAGGTCGGCGATCAACGGGCAGGCGGCCCCCGCGGCGGCCGAGCCGCAGCCGAGCGTGTCGATGCCGACGTCGAGCCCGCAGGCCGGATAGGGCGCCGGCGGCGTCGGAGACCCGTCGACGAACAGGAAGCTCAACACATAGATCGCGTCGCCGATGGAGATCGCGCCATTGTCATCCGCGTCGGCGGCGTCGAGGCAGGCGGGCACGGTGGCTCCCGGGACGAACAGATAGCTCAGTGTTCCGATGGGATCCTCGATCCCCACGACACCATCTCCGGAGGTGTCTCCGCGAATGAACGACTGAACCGCCGACTGCGCGAAACACGGGGCGCAAAGGGCGATGATGGAGATCCAGACCAGGGGAAGTCGGAAGGAAGGCATCGGGAGCCCCTTTCTCGGAGCGGGGTGAAAGTCGCGGTCGACTCTCTCGCCGAGAACGAGGGCACGAAGGGGTCAGAGTTCGACGAATTCGTCGGGGCGTGGGGGCGGCCGGGCCCGGACTCGTTCCTTGCGTCGGAGGTGGCCCTCCGGGACCATGAGAATGCGTCGGAGGAGCCCGCTCCCCGGACGCTTCTATTCCCTTCCCATCCCTTTCGAGGAAGGTGACCCATGTTCACCGGATGGCTGGTTCTCTCGAGCGTGTTGTGGAGCGGCGTCGCGGGTCTCGTCGACGAAGAGACACCGACGCTCGACGGGTTACGGAAAGCCGCTCACGTGCAGATCCTGGGCGGCGAATGGAAGCAGGCGAGCGCGACGATCCAGGAGTTCAAGAAGCTCGGGAAGTCCGAGGTCCGCGACGAGGCGAAGCGGCTCGGGCAGTGGATCAAGGCGCGCAAGGTCTTGGTCAAACTGAAGGAGAAGCACGACGAGAAGAAGACGCCGCTGCGCTCCCTCCTCGACAGTACCGAGGCGCTGCGACAGAAGTACCCGATCGAGGAGCTCGAGGAGGAGTTGAACGAGTTCCGGCTGGTCCTGCTCCGCGCCATGTTCACGGTGATCGACAACTTCGAGTTCGAACGCGAGGCGCAGCGAGACGTGCGGCTCGTCGCGTCCCCGAAGCACTGGGGAAAGCGCGCCATGCACTGGAAGGACTCGAGGATCTACGAGTCGAAGTGGCACATCTACCCGCTCCACACCGACTGGACGGAGGAGCAGGCTCTGGTCTTCTGGTGCCACGCCGAGAAGCCGGGCCAAGTCTTCGAACTCCGCGTCTGGACCGCCAGCGGTGGCGCCCACCTCGCGAGCGTCAGCGTGCGCTGGACCGGTTGGCAGGAAGTCCGCTTGCCCTTCCTCGGGAAGGACTCGCCCTTCCGCAGCGACCCCGGCGCGAAGTGGTCGGATGTCCAGTCGATCCAGTTCTTCAAGGAAGAGGGCGGTCGGATCGATCTCACCTTCGACGACATCATGGTGGAGAAGCAGTTCGCGGAGGGGACGAAGCCGGCGCGGTAGGCGTCGATGCGGCGTGCGGTAGGATGGTGCGCGTCCAGCGGCCCCATGCTCACTTCGTGCCGGTTCACTGCCGCCGCCGGCGCCCAACCCGGGTTGCGGCACGGATCCCACTCCGTCGCTGCCCTGCACGAACTCGAGCTGTCCGTGAGCGGAGAGATCATGCGCGCGATCGCCCTTCCGTTGTTCGTCGGGTGTCTCTTCGTGTCGTCCTGCCCCCTCCCCCTCCGTGCGCAGGGTGAAGCGGAGCTGCAACTTTCGTTGCCGGTCATTCTCCACTACTCGATCGAACCGGGAGAGCCCTGCGATTCGATCTACTCGTTCTTCAATTCCCTGGACAACACGGAGAAGTACACGTGCACCGGCGAGCCCATCTGGTCGGGATCGTTCGCGGGCTGGCCGGTGAACGATCCGCTGCACTACGGGGACCTGGACGGGGACGGGGATCTCGAAGTGGTCTGTCATCGCCTCAGTCAGAGCGGGCTCCTGGCCGCTTTCGATCCGTTGACGGGCGAGCCGCTACCCGGGTGGCCGCTCTACATCGGGAGCGGAGACGCAGACCTGAGCACCGACTTCGTGCTCGCGGACATCGATTCGGATGGAGCGGACGAGATCGTGATCGGTGAGGACGATCACTTCTCGTTGCCCGGGAGCCACGTCTGGGCGTACAACGCGGACGGCACCG
>JAGQRC010000577.1 GCA_020425835.1 Planctomycetota bacterium
CTGCGCTCCGGCTTCCCCGGTCTGTCGGACCGGATGCCCTTCGTCGGTTGGATCCAGGATCGACTCCCGAGACTGTTCGATCCCGGTTCGGTCGCCGCGCTCGGGGATCGCGATGTCTGCTACGGCATGTGGCCGTCCATCGTCGAAGAGTGCCGAGCCCACGGGTACCCGTGGGTCGAGACGCTTCCCGCCGCGGTCAACCATCGTCGATTCGCCACCGAGCCCCGAACACGCGCGGAGTACGAGGCCGAGGTCGCGTTCGTCTCGAACGTGGCGCGCCCGCAGCCGGAGGCGCTGATTCCGCTCGTCGAGTGCTACATCCGCGAGCACGGCTACGGTCACGGGCAGCCGCAGCACTACGCGGCGCTCCGTCGCTTCCTCGAGGGACGGGGTCTCGTCGTCCCCGCCGAGCGGCGCGCGAGCTTCGAGCAGCAACTCTACGTCGGCTTCGAGCGTTACCTGCAGCGTCGAGAGGTTCTGCGCTGGGTGCGGGACGCCGGGTTCGACCTGCGGCTCTTCGGTCGCGGTTGGGAGAGCGATCCGGAGTTCGCATCGCACGCGCGAGGACCGGTCGAGCCGGGGGAGGATCTCCGCGATCTCTACCACTCGGCGCGCGTCCACCTGCAGATCAACCTGGACACCAACCTGCACGCTCGCGTCTTCGAGTGCTTGGCCGCGGGCGGGGCGATCCTCGCCGCCGAGACACCGGACGATCACCGGTCGGGCGGTCTCGGGGACCACCTCGAGATCGGCTCGGAGATCCTCACCTTCGGGGATCGAACGAGCTGCCTCGCGTTGATCGACGATCTCCTCCAACGGCCCGACCATCGGGACGCCCACGTCGACGCGGGGCGTCGTCGGGTCCTCGCCGAGCACACCTACGTCCACCGAGCTCGCCGCATCATCGACGATGTCCGTCGGGCGCTACGGCCCCCGACGCCGTCGCGTCGGAACGTCCCGCAAGGAGCCTGTCGAAGCCCCCATTCCGGCCGAGGGCCCGAGCTCCCGGCGGCCAGCGCACCCGCCGAAACTCGACCTGTCCACCAACATGCCTGCGTTTCGTCGGGCGCAGTGGTCTTGGAATCTCGAACTCTCGGCTCGAAAGCAGTCTCCCGACAGACTCCAGGAGCGATCGCATGACGGTTCCATCGACTCGACCCGCGTCGCGTTTCGAGAGCGCCACCGAGCTCCCGATGCTCGAGCTCCCGGTGTCGCACAACTACCTCGCCGCGTTCCTCACGCTGGCGTGCAATCTCGATTGCAAGTACTGCATCAACCTCCATGAGGACTTCTCGGGCGGGCGGCGTCGGATCCTGACGCGACACCTGTCGGCGGAGCAGTGGATCCGAGCGCTCGACCGCATCCCGTCCCGACCCGATCGTCCGATCACGCTGCAGGGCGGCGAGCCGACCGTCTACAAGGGCTTCTACGATCTGGTCGCCGGCGTGCGCGAGGGGACGAAGTTCGATCTCCTCACCAACCTCTTCTTCGACCCGGACGAGTTCGCGCGACGCGTTCCGCTCAGCCGCTTCCAACGTGACGCGCCGTACGCGCCGATTCGTGTCAGCTACCACCCCGGCCAGAACACGATGCCGGAGATCATCCGGAAGTCGCTCCGGCTCCAGGATCACGGCTTCCGGGTCGGCATCTACGGGGTCCTCCACCCGAGCCAGCGCGACGAGATCCTGCGTTGGCAGGAGAAGGCGATCGATCAGGGACTCGACTTCCGGACCAAGGAGTACCTCGGAGTCGAGGGCAACGACGTCCACGGGACCTATCGCTATCCGAACGCGATCTCCGGACAGATCACGAAGCACTGCCTCTGTCGGACGACGGAGCTCCTGATCTCTCCGTCGGGCTACGTGTTCCGTTGTCACAGCGATCTCTACGAGGCGCGCCCGCCCGTCGGCCACATGCTCGATCCCGAGTTCCAGGTGCGGGAGGTGTTCCGGCCCTGCTTCGTCTACGGCCACTGCAACCCGTGCGACGTGAAGGTGAAGACGAATCGCCATCAGCAATTCGGTCACACCTCGGTGGAGATCGTCGACATTCGCGACCTGACCCCGGCCGAGGAGGAGCGTCTCGCCGATGGAGACAACGGAGTCCGCCCGATCCTGGGGGACCCGAGTGGAGCGGACTTCCCGCTCCCGGTGCGAAGGTAGGAGGACCATGACTCCGGCGATCCTCGAGGAGAGCGCGGGGCCGGTTCCGACCGGGCTCACGAGTCCCGCTCCCACGATTCACGTGGAGGGTCACAAGCTCCACCACCATCCGGATCGGGTGGCCGCATTCCGAGCCGGCGAGCGGATCTTCCCGCTCTACGTGGAGTTCAGCCCGGTCGGTCGCTGCAACCACCGCTGCACGTTCTGCGCATACGACTACATCGGCTACCCCGACCGACGCCTTCCGACCGAGCGTACCGAGGCGATCCTGCGCGAGATGGGTTCGCTCGGCGTGAAGAGTGCGCTCTGGGCGGGGGAGGGCGAGCCGCTGCTGCATCCCGATCTCGGTCGGATCGTTGCGACCGCTCACGCCAGCGGCATCGACAACGGGATCTACACCAACGCGACGGCGCTCACCGAGAAGCGCGCTCGCGAGATCCTGCCGCACCTCGCCTTCCTGCGGGTGAGCTTCAACGCGGGAGACGCCGCGACCTACGCGGAGGTGCATCGCGTCCCGGCGAAGCAGTTCGACATCGCGCGGAGGAACATCGCTCGCGCGGTCGAGCTCGAGGACGCCGAGGGTTGGGGGGTCACGATCGGCATGCAGATCGTCGTCCTTCCCGAGAACCTCCACACCGTCGAGCCGTTGGCGAGGATCGCCCGAGACCTCGGGGTCGACTATCTCTCGGTCAAGCCGTTCGTCCAGCATCCGAGTCAGGAACGGCAGGACTTCGCCGAGAGCTTCCGTCCCGAGGACATCGAGGCGGTCGCCCTCGCCGCGGAGGCGCACTCTCGAGAGGGCTTCCGCGTGCTGGTGCGCCGCGCCTCGTTCGCGAACTACCACGAGCGAAGCTACCGTCACTGCCTCGGTCTCCCGTTCTTCGCGTTCATCCTGAGCGACGGCAATGCCTACACCTGCGGGCCCTACTACGGGAGCCCGGACCATGTCTACGGCAACGTCTTGGAGCAGAGCTTCGAGGAGATCTGGACGAGCGACCGCACCGCCGCGATCCAGCGCCACGCGGCGTGTCGCCTGGACACGGGACAGTGCATGCCGAACTGTCGTCCGGACGCGGTGAACCGCTACCTCTGGGAGCTCGCTCACCCGCCGGCGCACGTGAACTTCATCTGAGGACGGATCGATGGAGAAGCTGCTCATCATCAAGCTCGGCTACTCGGAGACGCTCGACCCGGAGATCAGCCGGGTGTGCAGCCTCGGGGACGTGCTGCGCACGACCGTGATCCTGCACC
>JAGQRC010000578.1 GCA_020425835.1 Planctomycetota bacterium
CTCGGCGGATCGAGTCGAAGCAAGAGAGGGTGATGATCCCCGGGGTATCGTCGACGATGACGTCGTCCCCGGTGGTCTTCTAGAACGCCCGGATGTTGCGACCCTCGCGACCGATCACTCGCCCCTTCATCTCGTCGTTCGGGAGCTCGATCGAGGAGGTCGTGATCTCCTGGGTGTAGGTCGAAGCGCAGCGCTGGATCACCGTGGCGAGGACCGAGTGGGCCCTCCGTTCCGCCTCCTCCTTGACCCGCTCCACCATTCGGGCGATCAGGACGTCCTTCTCGTGGTCGAGATCACGCTCGGTTCGTTCGAGGACGAGCTTCTCCGCCTCGGCCTTCGTGAGTTGGGTGATCCGGTAGAGAGTGTTCTTCTCCTCCTCGATGAGCTGCTCGAGGTCGTTCTGCTGACGACCGAGATCCTCCTCGCGAGAGCGGAGGTGCTCATCATCGCGCTCGAGCTTCTTCTCCTTCTTGTTGAGGAGGTCCATCTTCCGCTCGAGACTGTCCTCCCGCTTCGATAGGCGACGCTCGGCCTCTTTGAGCTCTCGACGAGCCTCCTTGAGCTCCTGGTTGAAGTTCTGCCTCTGGTCCTCGATCCATTCCCGACTCTCGTCACGGGCTCCGGCCTTGATGAGCTCGGATTCGCGCTGCGCCTCCTCGAGCAGACGCTTGCGTTCCTGCTGCGCCTTCGATCCCGATCGCTTGGTCATGAAGAGCGCCAGGAACCACGCCGCCACGGGCAACAGCGCCGGCAGCACGATCCACGGCACCCACTCCAGTTTGTCCATTCGTACTCACCCCTGGACGGCGCCTGATGACTACCGAGTCTCGGCGGAAGGGGAACCGGCGATGAGGAAGGTGACGACGTCGATCCCCTCCGGCGTCGAGTTCACGACGAGGATGGACTGACGTCCGAAACCGTGAGGCACGGCTTCGGCTCAGCGTTCTGGCCTCCCCGATAAGGGGGGATCCGCGAAGGGTCGTCCCGCGGCAGGTGCCGACGGTCGCGAGCAGCGTGGGTCGTTTCGTGGATTCCGGCGTCGGTCGGTCGTCAGTTCGAGAGAACGTCGACCGCCGTGACGCGAATGAGCCTGGCCCCGGCATCCTTGGGGAGGTCCTCGAGGATGCCCTGTACGCCGATACGCTTGTAGACGTACTTGTCCAGGTCCAAGGAATCGCTGTTCAGGTAGAAGAGGAGCTTGTTCCCCTTCATGAGCTTGTGGGTGCCTTTGACCTTGCTGTTCGTACCCATCGCGAACACCCACCCCTTGGCCAGGTATTTCTCTCCTGCCTTGGGACGATCGGTGATCGCTTTCGGTGCGTCCTTCTCCTGGCGCTCGCCCGCTGCTTCACGTTCGCGCGCCAACTGTCGTTTGTGTTCGTCCTCCACCAGTCCTCGAACGACCGGCAGATGGTAGTCCTGAATGTACTTGGACCAGGCTCGCGCCAATGCGACCTCGCCCTGGTCTTCGGATCCGGTCGCGATCCCCTCGAGTTGATCGAGGAGGCCACTGAAGACCCATGTGATCGGAGGCTTCTGGAGCTCCTGCTTCCACTCGGCGTAGATGCCACGCATTCGTGCCGAAACGGTCGACGGAAGATCCGGTTGCCCTTGCTTCTGTTCCGCGGGATTCGGCTCCGCGTCGCGGCCGGACGAACCGACCGGCGTGCCACCCGCGGGGCGGCCGCTGCCCGGCCTCAGCTGGGCGAAGCGTGACGGAACATCTTGAATCGGGATGGGGCCCTGGATGTCGACGAAGTCGCGGTGGACCCAAGCGATGGCCTCCAACGGAGCGAAGATCTCGATCCACTTGCCATCGGCGCTCCGTCGTCCGGATCCGCGGAGGACGACATTCCCGCCGACCTGTCCGATCACGGAGTAGGTGGTGTTCGGCGTCGCGCGGAGATTCACCGAGATCCCGGTGACCTCCATGCGGTCATCGCCCAACGGCTTCACGTAGTCGGAGTGGATCCAGCAGCACTCGTACGGCGGGAGGTGGAACGAGACCCACTCGCCCTTCGACCCCGTAACGATGATCTCGCTGTTGCTCTCGAGCTGCGACACGATGCGGTGGTTCTTGCTCGCGCCGGCTCGAATGTTGACGCTATCGCCCTTGATCCGTCCCAGGAGCGGAAAGCGCTCGCCCTGCGCGACGACCGGGTCGGCGACGAGCGCGGCGAGGCCCCACACCATGAGCGCGGCGACGAACGGGATCGCTCGCGAGGCACTCGGCCGGCCGAACCGGCGCAGAACGGAGCACGATCGGGCCAGCGGGAAGAGCGTTCGGAGTGCGGTTCGTCGGTTCATGCTCGGCTCTCCTGGGTCGTCGCAATCAAAGCTGCACGCGATCGGCGCGCCGGGATGGGGCGAACGGCTTGCCTCGGGCCGGTGGCGGGTTCGCGGACGAACCCTCCCCTGCGGCGCATTCGCCGCGACACACTCGGTCCTCACCGTCTCCGGACGCCGCAACCCCGAACGCGAAGGCGCCTCTGCCGGCGCATCCGATCCGGTCATGGGGTCGGGAACGGCGCCGACAGGGATCCCCTCGAGTGCGCAGGCGGGCGGTATCGGTCGGGGATCACTGCAATTCCGGCATAGTAGAATCGCTGCCGAAAGCTGTCAACGGGCCGGTCCGCGGCGCTCACTTCCCCCGAACTCGCGCCAGATCCTCTCGTTCGAGGAACCGAGGTGCGGTGGCGCTGCTCCCACTGGGTGTGGCCGGGACTCTGCTCCCCACCGTATGGGGCTGGCTACGGTACGCGAACCGTCTGCATGCTGGACCACCAGTCCGCGCCGCTCGACATCGAGGTCCGCGAGCGCTTCCTCGATCGACCGAATCGGTCCGCAGGGAACGCCGCCACGCGCGAGTCGATTCTCGAGCTCCCCGCTGGAGAGTCCTCGCGTGACTTCGGCCAGTCGCTCGTGAAGTCGCTCGCGATCGTCGACGCGTCCCCGGTTGGTGCGCCAACGTTCCGCCGTCGCCCCATCGCCCCAATCCTCGAACAGCGCGAGGGCCTCGGTCAGCTTGTCCCACTGCCCGTCGCTACCCACGGCGATGAACACGAATCCATCGGCGCTCGGGAACGGCGCGTACGGGACGATCGTGGGATGCTCGTTCCCCCAACGGGCTCCACTCTCGAGGTCGTTGACGCGGCAGGCGGCGACGTTGACGAGTCCGGCGAGGGCGGCGTCGCTCAGGGCGACCTCGACGTGACGGAAACGGTCGAACCGACTCGGGTCGGTTCGGGCATGGAGCGCGGCGAGAACTCCGTTCGTCGCTTGGAGGCCGGTCAACACGTCGACGATCGCGACCCCGACCTTGTGCGGATCCCCGTCGCGAGGTCCGGTGATCGACATGAAGCCGCTCATGGCCTGGACGAGTGCGTCGTACCCCCCGTGATGGGCTC
>JAGQRC010000579.1 GCA_020425835.1 Planctomycetota bacterium
GAGATCTGGTTCACCATCCGCCTCTGATTTAGTCTCTCGCCCCGGTTTTCGGGCCCCGCGACGCGCTCCCGCTCGAGACGAGGCGACGACCGATCGGCGCCGCCTCCGACGGAGTTCCGCGTGATCGGCGCCGGGAACCGAAGCGTCCGAGAGACCGCTTGCACCGCGCAACCCGGACTCGGCGCGACGAGACCGGGACGGGCGACTCGAGCCTCGACGCCCACTCACCTGGCAACTGGCTGGAGGACTTCCATGGCCGATCGCGTGATCAACGACTTCTCGATCCGAATCGCGACGCCGAACGGAACGGGAAGCACGTCGGCCAACGACATCATCTTCCGCGCACTGTTCCACATGGGGTTGGCCCCATCGGCGAAGAACCTCTTCCCGTCGAACATCCAGGGGATGCCGACCTGGTTCCAGATCCGGGTGAGCCCCGAGGGCTATCAAGCGCGCCGCGAGAACTGGGAGATCCTGCTCCCGCTCAATCCCGAGACCCTCGCCGTCGACCTCGACGAATCGCGCCCCGGAACGGTGGTCCTCTACAACTCGGACAGCCCGCTCGCCGACGGTCGAGAGGAAGAGCTCGTCTGCTACGGGCTGCCGCTCGACACCTTGGCGCGCAAGAACCTGAAGGACGCCAAGCTCCGACCGAAGCTCCGGAACATGATCTACGTCGGCGCCCTCGCCGAGCTGTTCGGGATCCCCCACGACTCCGTCCGCGCCGGCATCCGATCGGTCTTCAAGAAGGACAAGGTCGTCGACGTGAACTGGGAGGCGTGCCAGCTCGGGGTCGACTACGTCCGCGAGAACCTGCCGAAGCGGGATCCGTACTCCTTCGAGACGGCGACGCAGACCGACGGCAAGATCCTGATCGACGGCAACGAGGCGGCCGCGCTCGGGTCGATCTTCGGCGGCTGTACGTTCGTCGCGTGGTACCCGATCACGCCCGCTTCGTCGTTGACCGAGGCGTTCATTCCGCACGCCGAGCAGCTCCGGACGATCGGCGACGGAACGCGTCGTGTGGCGGTGATCCAGGCCGAGGACGAGCTCGCGGCGATCGGGATGGCACTCGGTGCAGGGTGGTCCGGGGCGCGCGCCATGACCGCCACCTCCGGACCCGGCGTCTCGTTGATGGCGGAGAACATGGGCTTCGGCTACTTCGCGGAGATCCCCGCGGTGCTGTTCGACGTCCAGCGCGTCGGACCGTCGACGGGTATGCCGACCCGAACCCAACAGTCCGATCTGCTCCAGGTCGCCTTCCTGTCGCACGGCGACACGCGTTTCCCGATGCTCTTCCCCGCGACGCCGGCCGAAGCGTTCGAGTTCTCGTGGCGCGCGTTCGACGCGGCCGAGCGGCTGCAGTCGCCGGTGGTGGTGATGAGCGATCTCGATCTCGGGATGAACACGTGGGTCGATCGGGAGCTCGAGTACCCGGACCGGCCGTTCGACCGCGGCAAGGTCCTCAGCGACGAGAAGCTGGCCGAGCTCGAGAGCTGGGGCCGCTATCGCGACGTCGATGGCGACGGCATCCCGTGGCGCTCGCTCCCGGGCCGTATGGAGACGCCTCGCGCCGCCTACTTCACGCGCGGCTCGGGCCACGACGAGAGCGCCCGCTATACCGAGCGCGCCGACAAGTACAGCGCCAACCTCGACCGACTCGCTCGGAAGATCGACGGCGCTCCGGCTCACCTCCCCGCTCCGGAGTTCACCGGTCACTCGGACGCCGAGGTCGGCCTGCTCGCGTTCGGCAGCTCTCACTCGCCGATCCTCGAGGCGCTCGATCGAGTGCCGGACGCCCGCGTCGGCTACCTGCGCGTTCGCTCGTGGCCGTTCCACGACGAGGTCGAGTCCTTCCTGGCTCGGTCGGAGCGCGTGGTCGTCGTCGAGCAGAACCAGCAAGGACAGATGGCGGCGCTCCTGAAGATCGACTTCCCGCAGCACGCGGCGAAGATCGAGAGCGCCCTCTACTACGGTGGGCTTCCCCTGTCGGCGGCATTCGTCGTCGAGAACGCGCTCGAGCCGCTGCGAAAGGGTCAGTGAGATGACCGCGACGACCAATCGAGTCGGGCTGTGCAAGCAGGACTACGAGGGATCGAAGTCCACGATGTGCAAGGGCTGTGGCCACGACCGGATCAGCGAAGCCATCGTCCAGGTCGGCTACGACATGAGCCTCGCGCCGCACCGCGTCGTCAAGATGAGCGGCATCGGCTGCTCGTCGAAGACGCCCGCCTACTTCATCGGGAGCGCGTTCGGACTGAACTCGACGCACGGACGCATGCCGAGCTTCGCGACCGGTGCCCACGTCGGGAACCGCGAGCTGACCGCCCTCGGCGTCTCCGGCGACGGGGACACGGCATCGATCGGCATCGGCCAGTTCGTCCACATGGTGCGGCGCAATCCGAAACTCACCTACATCGTCGAGAACAACGGGGTCTACGGACTGACCAAGGGACAGTTCTCGGCGACGGCGGACACCGACAGTCCGTCGAAGCGGGGCAAGCTCCCGACCGACGGGCCGATCGACCTCTGCGGGCTCGCCATCGAGCTGGGCTGCGGTTTCGTCGCTCGCTCGTTCTCGGGGGACAAGAAGCAGCTCGTGCCACTCCTCAAGGCAGCGCTCTCCTACAACGGCCTCGCCTTCGTCGACGTGATCTCCCCCTGTGTGACGTTCAACAACCACGAGACGTCGACGAAGTCCTACACGCTCTTCAAGGACCGAGCGGTGCAGTTCCACGACCCGACGTTCGTCCCGGAGTGCGATCCCATCGACGTCGACTACGATCCCGGCGAAACTCGTCAGGTCGCGCTCCACGGCGGGAGCTGCCTGCGGCTGAAGAAGCTCGATCGGGACTACGACCCGACCGATCTCGCGGGGGCGCGTCGGGTCCTCGGAGAAACGCGCGCGGTGGACACCGTGCTCACCGGGTTGATCTACGTCGACACGAAGCGGCCCGCGCTGATGGAGACCCAGAAGCTGACTGCCGAACCCTTGGCGACGCTCGGCGAGGCAGAACTCCGCCCGTCGAAGGAGCAGCTCGGGAAGATCAACGCTCGCTTCCGAGTGTGACGCGTCGAGCGAAGCCCTCCCGGTGCGAAGATCGGCGTCGAGCGATTGGCATGCTCGAACCTCGAGCGAGCCGCGCGACGGGCGGCGATCAGCTCTCGACGGACTGGAAACTGTCCGCGACGCCGCGCACCAACTCGTTCGCCCATTCGCGGAACTCGTCCTCGAACGGGACCTCGATCTTGTCCTCGTTCATCATGTCGAGCGTGGTGAGCGCGGCGTTCGTCCAGTCGAAAGCGCGACCGCGCCCCTCGTCGGTGCCCTTGTCCTCGAGATCGGCGAACTTCAGGAGGACACCCGCGACGAGCGGCCACTCCTCGGGCTCGAGGCTTCCCG
>JAGQRC010000580.1 GCA_020425835.1 Planctomycetota bacterium
CCTCGTCGCCTCGATCCTCGATCGGCTCCCCGCCGGTACCCGCGTCCACTTCGTCACCCACAGCCTGGGCGGACTGATCGTCCGTGAGCTCTTCTCCGACGAGTTCGCGTCCCGGCGATGGCGGGACTCGATCGAGCCCGGTCGCATCTGCATGATCTTCCCGCCCAACCGCGGCGCCGAGCTGGCCGATCGCTGGCACGAGCGTTGGTGGTTCCGGCTCGCGTTCGGCCGTTGCTCCGACGTGTTGACCTCGGAGCAGGCGCGAGTACTGCCCGTTCCGCCGTGGCCGACCGGTGTCATCGCGGGTGGCCGAGGCGATGGCCGGGGGCGCACGAGCCGAGTCTCTGGCGACGACGATGGCACGGTCGGCGTCGAGGAGACCCGGCTCGAGGGGGCGGCCCATCTGGTGCTCGACGTCGGCCACACCTTCGGGATGAACGAGCCCGCCGTGATCATCGCCTGTCGGCAGTTCCTCCGCACGGGAGAGCTGCGCGCCCCTTGAGATCAGCGGCGACCCCCGCCAGAATCCGCGCTTCGTCGAAGGGCCGGGTCGACGATCGCCGCGGAGAGGGGTGCCGTGACTCACATCGATCAGTTCGAGTCCGTGTTCCGCGCCGCCGACAAGCCGGTCTTCCACCACCGACCCGTCGACCTGACCCACGTGCTCGTCGTGACCGACGCCGTCGGGGAGTCGGCGACCGGCCTGTTCGAGAAGATCCGCTCGTTCCTGTCGGTCGTGCCCGGAGCCGCCCGATGGACGCGGGTCGACGGTGACGGATACCGCTCCGTCGGCGACCTCCTCTCGCGGGTCGAGGCGGACCCGCCCGACCTCATCGTCACCTATCGCCACCTCCATTCGGAGGGCTGGCGCTGGCCCTACGGGCTCGGGGAGCACCTCGAGGTGCTCACCCAGGTGACGCCGTATCCGATCCTCGTGATTCCTCACCCCGACGCCCGCTACGCGCTCCCGCACAGCCTGGCGAACACCGATCGGGTGATGGCGATCACCGATCATCTCGCGGGAGACGATCGGCTGGTGAACTACGCGGTCACGTTCACCATGACCGGTGGCACCTGTGATCTGACGCACATCGAGGATGGTCACGTCTTCGAGCGCTACCTCGCCGCGTTCGCCCGAATCCCGGAGTTCGACACGGACGAGGTGCGCGCGCTGCTCCTCGAACGCCTGCTCGCCGATCCCACCGCGTTCATCGACTCCTGTCGTCGGGTGCTCCTCGAGGCCGGGGTGGACATTCGGATCGAGACGGTCGTGCGCGTCGGTCATCGGCTGTCGGAGTACGCCAGCCTGATCGAGGAGCGCGCGGTCGACCTCCTCGTCCTCAACACCAAGGACCACGATCAAATGGCCATGCACGGGCTCGCCCATCCGCTCGCGGTGGAGCTCCGACAAGTCCCCCTCTTGATGCTGTGAGGCCCGATGCCGCTCCTGATGTTGGCTGAGTCGACGCACGCGGTGTCGTCGGGAGTGACCGTACTCTTCGGAGCGTTGCTCTTGGCGATGATCGCTGCGCTCGCGTTGGAGGAGAAGATCCATGCGAAGAAGTCGGTCATCATCGGGGTCTTCGCGATCGTCTGCCTCGTGCTCGGCGAGATCCTGGGCCTGATCCACACGCAAGAAGTTCGGATCCTCGGACACACGCTGACCCTGCCGGTCTACGTCCCGGCGGTCGACTGGGGCGTCATCGCCATCATTCTCGGGTCCTCGATCTTCGTCGACGTCACGTCCAAGTCCGGGCTGTTCACCTGGATCGCGATCAAGCTGACCAAGGCGTCGCGCGGAGATCCGCTCTATCTGCTCGTCGCCTACGGCGCGATGACCGTGGTCTTCTCGGCGGTCCTCAACAACGTCACCGCGATGATCATCGTCGGCTCGCTGTCGGGCGTCTCCCTGGAGAAGCTCGGACGACGCGACAAGCTGCTCGGCTTCCTGCTCGTGGAGGGGTTGCTCACCAACGTCGGGGGCCTCCTCACGCTGATCTCATCGGTCCCGAACATCCTGGTCGGCAACGCGGCGGGGATCAGCTTCGCGACCTTCTTCCTGCGCGCGAGCCCGTTCGTCGTCGTCGCCACGGCGGGGACGCTCTTCCTCGGGGCGAAGATCTTCGGCATCCAGCGACTCGCGACCGAGGCGGATCGCGGTGAGGCGGCCGAACTCGTCGCGAGCTTCGATGAGCGCGACGGCATGGAGAGCCGCTTCTTCTTCCTCTTCGGCGCCGTGATGTTGGCGCTCTTCATCGGAGTGATCGCGGCGGCCTCCGTGCCGGGTTGGTTCCTCAACGATCTCGGGATGGGGTTCGTGGCGCTCGCCTTCGCGCTGGTGATGCTGCTCCGCTACAAGTCGACCGCGGATCGGTTCTACCAAGCGGTCGACTGGGACCTGCTCGCGTTCTTCGCCGGGCTGTTCGTGGTGATCAACGTGATGGAGCACGCGCACGTGCTCGAGGCGATCGGCCGTGTCCTCGAGTGGGTCATCGGGCTCGGCGACCTCGGTGGGACGGCGGCGGTCCTCGGGAGCGCCGCCGCGTTCAGTTCGGTGACCGACAACATTCCTCTGGCAGCGATGCTCGCAAAGATCCTCGCCGCACGAGAGACGGCGAGCGATTCCCCGCTCTGGTGGTCGGTGATCTTCGGAGCGAATCTCGGCGGCAACCTCACGCCGATCGGGTCGGCGTCGACCCTGGTCGCGGTGACGATCATCCATCGGTATCGACTGCCGCTCTCGTTCGCCGGTTTCGTTCGATACGCGTTGCCCTTCGCCGTCGGGCAGTTGCTGCTCGCCGCCCTCTACGTGCTCGTTTTCCTGCGCTGATCCTGGAGGAGAGTCCATGCCGATCGAAATCGATCCGATCGTCCGCAACATGACGGCGCACCTCGAGGCGTTTCGAGCGATCTACTCCGCGATGACGGCGGAGGAGGCGCGGTGGCGACCATCGGAGACGGAATGGAGCTCGCTCGAGATCCTCGCGCACCTCGTCGACGAGGAGCGCGACGACTTCCGTACCCGCGTCGATCTCACGCTCCATCGGCCGGACGAGCCGTGGCCGCCGATCGATCCGAGCGGCTGGGTCATCACGCGGCGCTACGCCGAGCGCGATCTGCGCGAGACCTGGGAAGAGTTCGAGACCGAGCGCGCTCGATCGTTGGCCTGGATCGCCGGGCTCGAGGAACCGGACTGGGAGCGATCGCGGCTCCATCCCGTGGCGGGGGAGCTCCGCGCGGGGGATCTGATGGCATCGTGGGAAACGCACGACGTGTTACACTTGCGCCAAGTCGTCCGGGTACGCCACCGCTTTCTCGTCGCCCGACGGGAGCCGTACTCGACGCGCTATGCCGGGGAGTGGTGAACCCGGGCCGATCGCCGAGGGGCCGGGGGATCGGTCC
>JAGQRC010000581.1 GCA_020425835.1 Planctomycetota bacterium
GCAGACGCTGCTGGAGTCGGGGGACCTCGACGGGGACTGCTACCTCGCGGCAATGGCCAGGGACACCGGGGTCACCCCCATTCGACTCCAGCGGGTCGAGGTGGGGGACGACCTCGTCGACCTGTTGCCGGAGAACCTCGCCAAGTACTACAACGTCGTCCCCGTGGCGAAGGTCGGGAAGGTCCTCACCGTCGCGGTGTCGGACCCGTTCGACATCGTCAAGTTGGACGACATCGCGATGGTCACTTCCTGCGTCGTGCGTCCCGTGCTGAGCACGGACTTCACGATCGGGAAATCGATCGCCGAGAAGTACAACCAGTCCGGGCGCAAGGTCCAGGATCTGATCGACGGCATGGGGATCGCCGATGACCTCGACATGCAGGAGGTCACCGAGGAGGACGATGACGACGACTTCCTCGAGGAGGGGCAGAGCTCGCCCGTCGTCAAGCTCGTCAACTTGATCATCTACCAGGCGATCCGGGACAAGGCCTCCGACATCCACGTCGAGCCGTTCGAGAAGCAGGTTCGAGTTCGCTACCGGATGGACGGTGTGCTCAAGGAGGTCATGCAGCCTCCGCTCAAGATGCACAACTCCTTGGTCAGTCGCGTGAAGATCATGTGCGGACTCGACATCGCGGAGCGGAACAAGCCGCAGGACGGCAAGTTCCAGCTCAAGGTGGAGGGACGGCAGATCGACTTCCGTGTCTCGACGCTGCCCATGGTCCACGGCGAGAAGATCGTTCTTCGTATCCTCGACTCGTCGAACCTCGCGCTGAGTCTGGAGTCCCTCGGTTTCGAGCAGAAGGCGCTCGACGACATCCGCCACGCCATCAGCCAGCCCTACGGGATGATGCTGGTGACGGGACCGACCGGTAGCGGTAAGTCGACGACGCTGTACTCCTCCATCAAGGAGGTGCTCTGCGTCGAGGAGAACATCGTCACCGTCGAGGATCCGGTCGAGTACCAGCTCCACGGCGTGAACCAGGTTCCGGTGAATCCCAAGCGGGGGTTGACCTTTGCCGGAGCCCTGCGCTCGATCCTGCGTCAGGACCCCGACACGATCATGATCGGGGAGATCCGCGACCTCGAGACCATCGAGATCGCGATCAAGGCGGCACTCACCGGTCACTTGGTGTTCTCGACCCTGCACACCAACGACGCTCCGTCGACCATCACTCGTATGATCGACATGGGGGTCGACCCGTTCCTCGTCGCCTCGGCCACTCAATGTGTCGCGGCGCAGCGTCTCGCTCGACGCCTGTGCAACGACTGCAAACGACCCATGGAGCAGCTGCCGCCCCCGGAGAGACTGCTCGCCCTCGGCGTGCTCGAGGAAGAGCTCGACCAGGTCCAGATCTTCGAGCCGGTCGGCTGCAAGTACTGCCAGGCGGGTTACCGCGGCCGGTTCGCGCTCCTCGAGACCATGCCGATGACCGAGGACTTGCGCCGGATCATCATCTCCGGGGGGTCCGCGCTCGACATCAAGGAGACCGCGATGAACGAGGGGCTGATCTCGCTCCGTCGAGCGGGTCTCCTGAACATGTTCCGTGGGAAGACCAGTATCGAAGAACTGTTGCGCGTCACGATCGCCGACTGATCCCGGAGATCTCCAGGAGTAAGAACCCATGCGTCAATACAAGTACAAGACCAAGAACTCCCAGGGGAAGCTGGTCTCCGGGGCCATCGACGCCGAGAGCGAGAACGAAGCGGTATCCGAGCTTCGTCGACGGGGGCTGACGATCATCTCGCTCGCCCAGTCGCGGGGCGGCTCCTCCGGATCGTCGGGGGGGAGCTCGTTCTTCTCGATGTCGGTCGGTGGCGCCAAGGGAAAGGCTCGAGGACGTCGGGTCAAGTCCGGCGACCTCGTGGTCATCACGCGCCAGCTGGCGACCATGGTCTCGGCCGGAATTCCGCTGGTCGAGGGCATCGAGATCATCGAGGAGCAGGCGAGCAATCCGACGCTCCGCGACGCTCTCGGCGAGGTCGTCTCGGACGTCCGCTCCGGTAAGGACCTGTCGCAGGCCCTGTCGAGGCACCCGAAGATCTTCAGCGACATCTACATCAACATGATCAAGGCGGGGGAGGCCAGCGGTCAACTGGACACCGTCCTCGATCGGTTGGCCGACTACCAGGAGGATGCCGAGAAGCTGAAGAGCGAGATCAAGTCGGCGATGACCTACCCGGTCGTCTCCCTGGTCATGGTCACGGGCATTACGCTCTTCCTGCTCGTGTTCATCATTCCGAAGTTCAAAGAGATGTTCTCGTCGATGGGCGTGGAGCTGCCGTGGATCACCAGTGCGCTCCTGGTGACGTCGGACTTCCTGCGCGAGAACATGCTGATCTGGGCCTCGGCGGTCGTGGCGATCATCGTCGGCATCGTCATGTACTTCCGGACACCGAAGGGGCTCGTGACCAAGGACTGGCTGATCCTCAAACTGCCGGTGTTCGGGTCGCTGTTCTCGAAGGTCGCCATCTCGAGGTTCTCTCGGACCTTCTCGACCCTGATCCGCTCCGGGGTTCCGATCCTCGGCGCCTTGGAGATCGTCTCCCAGACCTGCGGAAACCGCATCTTCTCGGATGGGATCGACTCCGCGTCGCGTTCCGTCCGCGACGGGGAGACATTGGGCGAGCCGCTGGCGAAGACCGGGATCTTCCCGCCGATGGTCACGCGGATGATCTCGATCGGTGAGCGATCGGGTGCCCTGGAGTCGCTCCTGGAGAAGATCTCCGAGTTCTACGACCAGCAGGTGTCCGCGACCGTGAAAGCGCTGACCTCCCTGATCGAACCGCTGATGATCGGTGTCATGGGTTTCCTCGTCGGAGGAATGGTCATGGCGATCTTCCTGCCGATCTTCAAGATGATCGGTAGCATGGGAGGCTGATGACCTTCTCGTCATCGGCGAACTCGGAAGAGGGGAGTGAGCACTCGAGCTCGCTCCCCCTCGCGCTGTACCAGACCGGAATCCTGCTCCTCGGAGTCGCCCTCCTGATCCTCGCGAGCGAGTCGACGATCGCCCCCGAGTTCCAGCGAGCGATTCCCTTGGTCTGCAGTGTGATGGTGCTCTGGTGCGTGTTCCAGTTCGCGACCATCGCCTTCTCGCTCAAGTTCCGGACCCGGGAGTTCTTCACCCGGACCCGGCTCACGATCGATGTGACGTTCAGTCTCGCGATCGTCTGGCTCACTGGTGGCGTGGTCTCCTTCTTCCTCCCGCTCCTCTTCGCGAGCGTCCTCGCCAATTGCACCCGCTTGCAGAAGCGGCCCGCGCTGCTCCTCGCGAGCGCCGCGACGGCGGGACTCACGGCGATGACCCTCAGTCAGGTCCTGGGCTGGCGTCCCGCGGAGTGGACCGGCGCCGTGCAGCTCGGGGTCGAGGGGCGGGTCCAGTTCCTCCTCGCCTCGC
>JAGQRC010000582.1 GCA_020425835.1 Planctomycetota bacterium
CAGGAGATTGGTGATCACCGTCATCGAGATCTCGCGAGCGAGGAGGTGCTCGCCGAACCGCTCCCCGCAGAACTCCACGAGCTGATCGGGGAAGTAGCTGATCAGATAGTCGTCGAGGTCCGGGATCGCTCCCACCGGGGAATCCAGCAAGCGGCGGTAGACCTCCATTTTCGTGAAGGCGTTGAGCGTCGCCAACTCCGGTCGCGTCATGCCCTGGGACTTGATGTTCCGGCTCGAGATGTCCTCGAGGTCGGGCAGGTGATCGCGAATGCGATCGACGACACCGAGATCCTCCAGCGACTTGATCACGCGCTCGATCGAGTAGACATCCCGCTGGCTGCGCACGGCGTCCAGGGACAGCGCGAGGGCCTGGTCGAAGTTGCTTCGGAGGACGGACAGACAAACATCGTCGCTGAGCCGAGCCAGCAGCTCGTTCCGCTCTTCCCAATCGAGTCGACCCGCCTTGATCTCTGCCGCGAGGAGGATCTTCAGGTTGACCTCGTGGTCGGAGCAGTTCACGCCGGCCGAGTTGTCCACGAAGTCGGCGTTGAGGCGCACCCCTCGGAGCGCGAGATCGATGCGACCTTGGGAGGTCACACCGAGGTTCCCCCCTTCCCCGAGGACCCGGGCGCGAACTTCTCGAGCGTCGACTCGAACCGCCTCGTTCGTGAGGTCACCGACGTCGCGGTTGTCCTCCCCCGCGCTCTTGATGTAGGTCCCGATGCCTCCGTTCCAGAGGAGGTCCACCTTCATCTTGAGGATCGAGCGGATCACATCCTGGGGGCGTTGGGTCGGATCGTCGAATCCGAACATCCGGGTTGCCTCGGCGCTCAGCGTGATCGTCTTCGCGTTGCGATCGTAGATCCCGCCGCCGGCACTGAGCGTCGAACGATCGTAGTCCAGCCAAGTCGACCGCGGCAGCGCGAACAGTCGACACCGTTCCTCGAAGGAAGCCGCGGTGTCCGGATCGGGATCGACGAAGATGTGCAGGTGGTTGAACGCCGCCTTGAGCTGGATCGTCCGGGAACAAAGCATTCCATTCCCGAAGACGTCGCCGCTCATATCCCCGATACCGACCGCGGAGATCGTGTCACGCTCCGGATCGACGCCGAGCTCCGCAAAGTGCCGACGCACACACTCCCATGCGCCGCGGGCGGTGATCCCCAGGGCCTTGTGGTCGTAGCCGTGGCGTCCCCCGGAGGCGAAGGCATCGCCGAGCCAGAACCCGCGCTCCTGGGAGATCGAGTTGGCGGTGTCCGACAGGTGCGCAGTCCCCTTGTCCGCCGCTACGACGAGGTACGGGTCCTCGCCGTCGTAGCAGACGACGTCTTCGGGGTGGACGACCTGACCGTCGACCACGTTGTCCGTGATGTCCAGGAGGGCGTTGATGTACACGCGATACATCGACTCTCCCTGGAGCTGGCGCTCATCCCGATCCGTCTTCGGCCGCCGCACGACGAACCCGCCCTTCGCCCCCACCGGCACGATCAGGACGTTCTTCACCATTTGCGTGCGCATCAGTCCCAGGACTTCCTCGCGGTAGTCGCTGAGACGGTCGGACCAACGGATTCCGCCGCGGGCCAGTCGTCCGCCCCGGATGTGGATTCCCTCGGTGCCGTAGTGATGGACGAAGATCTCCCGCCACGGTCGCGGATGAGAGCCCATCACCAGCGCCCCGGAGTCGATCTTGATCGCCAGCCGGTACTTCTGGTCCGAGTCCTCGGATCCCTGGTAGCGCGTGGTTCTCAGAGTCGACGTGAACAGGTTGAGGAGCCGACGAAGGAACGTGTCTTGAGCCTGGGACGGAACCTGCTGGAGCGCGACGAGCAGCTCCTCCTCGACCGTCGATGCCACTCGCGTCCGCGCCTGGAGTTCGGTCTCTGCCGGCTCCACCGCGACCTTCAGACTCGGATCGAAGCGAGTTCGGTACAGCTCCATTAGGAGCTTCGTCACCTCGTGGTTCTGACGGAACGTGTTCGCCATGAACGCGAACGTGTTCCCGACGCCGAGTTGTCGCATGTAGTTCACGTACGCACGAATGACGTTGACATCCCGCCACCCGAGCCCCGCATCGACGATCAATCGATTCAGGGGATCGGAGTCGATCCTTCGACCGAACACCATCTCGAGGCCGTCGAGGACCTCGGCGCTCCTCAGGAGCAACGGGCTCTCGGGATCGACTTCCGCGATCCGGAAGGTCTGCGTGAACAACTCCCGGCCGCCCTTCGGCCGCACGCGGAACGCCGCCTGGTCCACGATCTGAAGGCCGAAATCGTCCAGCAGGGGGAGCAGTGTCGAGAGATAGACGTTCTTGCGGAGGTAGACCCGGAGTCGGCACATCGACTGCGCCTGATCCGCCTCGTTCTGGAGGATTGCGAAGGAGACCTCCCGGGAATCGTCGGAGCGGATGCGCTCGAGATGGTGGACATCCAGGGCCGCCTCCGAGGGCGGCGTCGCGAGTTGATAGTCCTCGGGGAAGGCGTCGCGGTAGGCGGCGAAGAGGTCGGCCGCACGGTCACCCTCGAGACGGACCAATACCCGATGGAATCGATCGTCCCAGGTGCCCGCGACGGCCCGGACGCGTTCGTCCAGCTGATCGCGGGCGAAGGTCTTCAGCGGCTGGGTCGCGGTGAAGAAGAAGGTCAGGAGCACGGTGTCGAACTTGCCGAAGTAGACGCGCGAGTCGGAGTACGTCGCGCCCAGACCCTCGATCAAGATGTCCTCGATACGCGTACGTAGCCCCTCCGAGTATCCCTGTCGGGGGAGCACGAGGAAGTAGAGACCCTTCCGCCGCTCATCGTCGACCACGACGTGGGTGCGGAGTTCCCGCGACTGCTCGACGTAGAGAATCGTCTCGACGATCTCCGCGATCTGGTCCGGTTCCGCCTCGAACAGGTACTCGACGGGGATCGAGTTGTAGGCGTTGGTGAACGCCTTCCACTTGATGCTCCCGCGATTGAATCCAGCTCGCTTGAGGAGATCCGCGAGCTTCAGTCGGACGAAGGGGATCTGCCCGCCCAAGGTCTGGATCGCCTTGAAGGTGAAGAGTCCGCGCAAGTGGTAGTAGCCGACGTGCCGGCCTTGGTCGTCGAAGTGCTTGAAGATGACGTTGTCGATCTTCCCGGCGCGATGGATCAACGACTCCTCTTGGCTCTTGTACGTGACGACCCAGGAGTCCAGCTCGCAGTGACTCGCGCCCATCCGACGGACCTGTTCGCGAAACTCTCTCTGGTTCTCGACACTCAGCGTGGTGAACCCGAGGCTCGTTCGGGGCTCGAGCGCGCGCTCCGCCTGACGGTCTACACCGCTCTCCCCGTCGAGACCTTCGAGCGCGAAGCTCGCGAGCCCCATCAGGACGAAGTTGTCGTGCTCCAACCAGGCGAGGAGCCCCTG
>JAGQRC010000583.1 GCA_020425835.1 Planctomycetota bacterium
AGACTCGAGACGAGCCGGAGCCCTTCGCGCCCGCCGTAGCCGAGCAGGGTCCACGCGGTCGCGCGCACGGCGCGGCCCTTGAGGGGAGGAGGAGAGGAAGCGTCGTCCTCGGCGTTACCGTCCGTCGTTTCCGTGAAGGCGACGGGGTCCGCGCTCATCCCCGATCACCGATCCCGACTCGGCATGAGCCACGCCGGGGCCTGTGCGGCGTAGCGGTTCAAGACGACACCGAGAAGCTCGGCGTCGGTGCGCGCGATGACCTCGAGCGTGCGTCGAAGGTCGTGTCGCTGAGTGCGACCCGCTCCGGCGACGACGATCGCGGCATCCACCTCATCGAGGAGCAGGCGGGCATCGGGACACTCCAACAGCGACGGCGCATCGAACACGACGTGGGTGAATCGCGCCTTGAGGTACTCCAACACCGGCTTCGCACCGGGCCGTGCGAAGGCGCCGGACAGGTGGTCGTTGCCGTACCCCGCGGGGAGCGCGTACAAGAACGGGATCGCGGTCTCCACGATGGCGCTACCGACATCGCTCCTGCCTTCGAGCACGGGCCGGAACCCGCTCGTCGGGGGAAGGTCGAACGCGGCCGAGAGCTTCGGCGCCGAGAAGTTCGACTCGACGAGGATCGTGGAGCTGAACAGGTGCTGGGCGAGACCCGCGGCCGTGGCCAGAGCGACCGTCGTCGCGCCGGCGTGCGGGGAGGCGGGGGTCACCAGGACGCGAAGCGTGTCCCGGCTCGACGGTCGATCGGCGATCTTCGGCCAGAGCGCCGAGATGGCGGGGTCGAGAGGGGCGAGCCGCTCCGAAGTCAGCACTCGACTACCCGCCGCCAGCTTGCGCCGCTTCCTCGAGGGCTGCGGCTGGGGGCTCTCGAGCATCGTCTCGAACGAGTCCGAGGCGGACGTGTCCATCGTCGACTCCTCCGGGTTGCTCACGACCGCATCACCTTTGCCCACGCCGCATCGTCGTCGATCACGCAGATCACGGGAATCTCGAGGTCCCGTTCGATCTGAGCGGGATGGTGATAGGTGCGGTCGATCTGCCAGCGGACGAAAGCGAGCGCGGCGCCGATCAGGAAACCGGCCAGGGCGCCGAAGACGATCGACTTGAGGCGTCGAGGCCCGACCTTCTCGGGGTCGAACGACGCGCGACGGCTCACGAGCAAGTTCGACCTGCCCTTTTCGTCGAGGACCCGCGCCTTGCGTCGGACGCTCTCGAGCTGCGCGTACAGCGCCTGCTGCTGTTCATCCTTCACCCGCTCGTCGCTGGTGAGTCGCGCGAGCTCGGGGACGGCCGCCTCGATCAGCTCGAGCCGGGTGACGATGTCCTCCAGCTCGTGCTCGACGGCCGTCGACTCCGCCTGGAACTTCGTCCGATCTTCCTCCAGATCGGTCCGATGCGCCGCGAGCTCTTCGAGCCTCGGATTCGGGACCTGGTACGGAACCCCGTCCGCGACGACGAGCTGGTCGCAATCCACGAGCTCGGACCGCGTCGTCGCGACGCGCGCTCGCTGCACCTGGACTTCGACCGTCGACTCGGCGTAGTCGTCGAGCAGCTCATCGAGCCGCGTCTCTTGCTCGCGAAGACGCGTGGTGAGGATCGTCCACTCTGGATTGATGACCCGCTGGGGTGGGCCCATGGCCGGAATCTCGGCCGGAAGCCCCGTGCGGGTCTCGTCGACGAACCGGAGGGAATCCGCGAGTCCGCTGAGCTGGCGCACGATCTCCGACCGCGCGGCCTCGAGCTGGCCGCGTCGGGTGATCAGGGCCTGCCGCTCGAGAGCGGCGTCGATGATGCCGGTCTGGAGCCGGTAGTCGGAGAGGGCCTTTCGCGCCTCGCTCCACTCGACACTGGCGGACTCGTACGCGACGGTCAGGGCCTCGAGTCTCGGCTGCGAGGAGAAGACCTCGTTGTGTCGTTCGAGACAGCTGTCGAGGATCGCCTGGACGACGCTCTGCGCGAGCTTGGGGTCGTGCGTCTCGTACCCGATCTCGATCGAGTTCGTGTAGGGCTCGGCCCGGATCGTCGTGTTCTCCTGGAGCGTCTCGACTGCGACGCGCCGCATGCCTTCATCCGTGCTGCCGTGCCGCTCCTGTAGCGCCCGATGGTCTCGCTCGCCGATCCAGCGTTGGACATCGTGGAGCCACCGCACCCAGCGGGGCGTGAACTCGTCATCGAACTTCGTCGGATCGTAGGGCTCGAGGATCACGGACGGGTCGATCCGCTCGAGCACCTTGCCGAAGGTGTCCGCTGAATCGAGGATGGCCACCTCGCTGTTGACGTCCTGGGAAGTCGGTCCCGGGGCCCCGCCGTAGTTGGGAGCGGTGATCAGGTCTCGGGTCGCGGCGCGTTCTTCCTCGCCGAGACGGACCAAGAGCGCCCCCGCCGACTCGTAGGTGTTCGGCTGGGCCAGGGCGATCCCGAACCCGAGCGCCGCGCCGAGAACGACCATGAGCGTCACGGTCCACTTCGAGCGAGCGAGCGGAAGGATGACGTCGAGTCCGAGCGAAGTTCGGGGGCGAGCCTCGCCGGTGTCTTCGGAGGTCGTCGGTTCGAGCATGGTCAGACCAATGAAGGAGTCGGTGGAATGTGACCTCGAGGGGCCCGGCGCGGTCGATTCGAATGGGGAAAACGCATCAGAGGATACCCGGTTCACGGGGTCGAGGGCCACTGCACGCGGCGGCTCGGCGGCAAACTACGGTCCGGCGCCCCGACGGCCGCTCCGCTCAGCGCGATCGGGCTCGACGGGGCGGTCCGTGAGAGCGACCGGCGTTCCGGTAACACGACGGGTCTGAGTCTGGAGGTGCGGACGAGTGATCGCCCGCAGATTCGTGGATCGCGGACGATCAGTACGCGCCGCGCGCGCCCAGCACCGCGGGAATCGTCCGGAGGAGGATCGAGAGGTCGAATCGGAAGGACCGACGCTCCGCGTACTCGATGTCCATGCGGACCCAAGTCTCGAAGTCGATCTCGCACCGTCCACTCACCTGCCAAATGCAGGTGATCCCCGGGGTCACCTCGAGCCGACGCCGTTGCCACCGGTCGTACTTGGCGACCTCATCCAACGTGGGGGGGCGGGGGCCGACGAGGGACATGTCCCCCCGGAGCACACACCAGAACTGGGGGAGCTCGTCGATGCTGGTCTTGCGCAGGATCCGCCCGAAGCGGGTGATGCGCGGATCCTGGGGGATCTTGAACGTCACGCCGTCGTCGCCGTGGTGGTTGTCGGCCACCAGGCTGTCGGTCATGGCCTCGGCGCCCACCACCATGGAGCGGAACTTGGGGAAGCGGAACACCCTCCCCCCCTTGCCCACCCGGGTCTGCCAGTGGAGCACCGGCCCCCGATCGCTCGCCTTGATGATGATCGCCGCGACCGCGAAGATCGGGC
>JAGQRC010000584.1 GCA_020425835.1 Planctomycetota bacterium
TGTGGAAGAGCGGTGAGGCCTACGACCCCCACCGTGAGCGAGACCGACGCCGACGAGGCTCACCTGACCAAGCCGCTTAGGAACAGGAAATCAACGGGCTCCGAGGTCATGCCTCCGAGCTCCGAGCAGAATGAGAAAGAGGTTCGAACGCCCAGTCCAGGTGACTGCGCCGGACTGCTCGACCCGACGACGATCCGATCGTCGCAAGGTCGCCCACTAGATTGCAGCACCTCGATTGGACGGACCCCAACATGCAGCGGGCCCAACTCCGGCCCACCACGACTGCGAATGGAAGCACGCGAACCGAACTTCTTTCGACTCCTGAACGGAACTCGACCCACGACCCCAGGAACCGGAAAGCAAGGTTGGAGACCCAAAGGAAGGGGCACCGCCACGTCGGGGCCTTGACTTCCCTAGCCTTCTCATGGAAGCAGTCCGTTCAAAGACTGCTTCGAGGCGAGAGTCCGAGATTTCAAGGCCAGTACTTCCGGCGAAACGCAGTCGTATTGGCTCATGCTTCGAGTTTCGACGGGTGTGCTGGGCGCAGGAAGCTCGGTCTCTCGGCCGGAATGAGTTTCTCAACGGACCGCTAGGACTCGATCAGCGCTGCATGGAGTGCCCGCGCGCCGCGTTGGAGCTGGGCCTGGGGGACGCAGCAGGTGATCACGAGGTTCGACGATGAGATCAGATCGATGTTGATCTCGGCATCGGCGAGCACCTGGAAGATGCGCCCCACCATTCCCGGTGCTCCGGCAATGCCGTCGCCGACCACGGACAGGAGCCCGACGTTCGGATCGCGGAGGGTCGTGCGTCCGCCCACGGTGCGGACCACGTCGTCGAGGAGCTCGTCGGGGACTTCGATCTCACTCGGGGCGACGAACGTGATGTCGTTGTGGCCGGCATGGCTCTGCGCCTGGACGATGAGTCGCAGCGGGATTCCTCTCCCGCCGAGGAGCGCGAACACCTGCGCAGCGATGCCCGGTCGGTCGGGAACCTCGAGGAACGAGATCTTCTGGACGCTCGGGTCCTCGGTGATGGCGCGGACGACGGGGGCTTCCATGGCTTTCGCTTTCTCTCGGGCGACCACGCGAGTTCCGGGGGCATCCCCATGTGCGGGACCGACGATCAGGGGCACTCGGTATCGCGCCGCGAGATCGACCGCTCGGTTGTGGAGCACCCGAGCGCCGAAAGTCGCCATCTCGAGCATCTCATCGTAGGTGATCTCATCGAGGAGGCGCGCCGTCGGGACCACACGCGGGTCGGCGGTGAACACGCCGGGGACGTCGGTCAGGATCTCGCAACACTTCGCACCGAGGGCCGCCGCCATCGCCACCGCGCTCGTGTCGGAGCCGCCTCGCCCGAGGGTGGTCACGTGATCGTCGTGGGTCACCCCTTGGAATCCCGCGAGAACGACGACCCGTCCGCGCTCGAGCTCCGCCTCGACGCGTTCGGTGGCGATCTTGGTGATTCTCGCCTGGCTGTGATGGTCGTCGGTGAAGACGCCACCTTGTGCTCCGGTGAAGGAGATCGCGTCGATCCCGCGTCGTTCGAGCGCGATCGCCAGAAGCGCCATCGATTGGATCTCACCGGCAGAGAGGAGCACATCGAGCTCGCGACGTGGGGGGTGATCGGAGACTTGCCGGGCGATGGCGAGCAGCCGATCGGTGGTGTCCCCCATCGCCGAGACCACGACGACCACGTGATGACCCGCCGACCGTCTCGTCTCGATGCGTTCAGCGGCGTCTCGGATCAGGCCGGCGTCCGCGACGCTCGTCCCGCCGAACTTCTGCACCCAGACGGTCGCGTCAGCTCTCAACGGTGAGACCCTCGAGATGGACTTCGGCGAGGAACGCGGAGGCGGCGGTGCCGCGGACGCGCAACAACTCGATGGCCTCGTCGGCGACGTCGGTCGACGTGTTGAGGTCGGGGAGGAACGCCGCGAGCGCGGGTCCCGCTCCGCTCAAGTATGCGCCATACACCTCGGGTCGACCGCGCAGGCTGGCCAGCGCCTCCTCGAGGCCAGCGACGAGCGGAAGCCGATAGGGCTCGTGCAGGTGGTCGATGCAGCCGCGACGCACGGCATCCCAGTCGCCGCGAGCGAAGCCGGACAGGAGTGTCCCGACATTCTGGATGTTCCGCACTACGGCGGAGCGCGAGTACTGACGCGGCAGGATCGAGCGCGCATACTGCGTCTGCACCGGACGGTCCGGGGTCACGATCAACACGCGGAAGTCGCTGGACGGCAGGACCGCCGGTGTCGTTTGCCAGTCTCCGCCCGATGTGCGACTCCCGACCCGGAAGCCGCCGAACACCGTCGCCGCCGCGTTGTCGGGGTGGTTCTCCACGCGGACGACACCGTCGAAGATGACGTGACGAGGCGCCGGTTGACCGTCGCGCAGGAGATAGCCCGCCGCGAGACCCACCGCGGTCGCGGCTGCCGAGGAGCCGAGGCCTCGCGCGACGGGGATTCGACTCGAGAGCTCCCAGTTCGCGCGATCGACGGCATCGCCCGCGATGGTGCGCGCCGTCTTGATGATCCAGTTGCGATGATCCTCCGGCAGTACGCCCTTCCCCTCGCCGCGCAGGTCGACGCCGAAACCGTTCGGCGAGTCGGGCGTCAGCGTCAGACGCAGTCCGAGCGAGAGGGCGAGCCCGAGGGTGTCGAAACCCGGGCCGAGGTTCGAGGTCGACGCCGGTGCGGTGATTCGGTAGCTGCTCGCCATCAGGTTGCCATCGCTTCCGTGAGCGCCTCGAAGGTTGCGGCGATCGGGATGACCGGTGCGGTTCCCGCGACCGCGCGATCCGGGTCCTTCAGGCCGTGGCCGGTCAGAGTGCAGACGATCGTGCCGCCCGGAGGCGTCGGCAGGTCGCCCTCCTCGACGACCTTCAGCAGGCCCGCGACCGAAGCCGCGGAAGCCGGCTCACAGAACACGCCTTCCCGACGAGCGAGATGCCGGTACGCGGCGAGGATCTCCTGATCGGTCACGCAATCGATCGCCCCTCCGGAGTCTCCCGCGGCGCCGGTTGCGCCTTTCCACGAGGCGGGATTGCCGATCCGGATCGCGGTCGCGATCGTCTCGGGCTTCTCGATCGGACGACCGCGCACGATCGGCGCCGCGCCGGCGGCCTGGAAGCCGAGCATCCGCGGGCGGCGATCGATCGAGCCCGCGCGTTGGAGTTCGGTGTAGCCGCGCCAGGTCGCGGTGATGTTGCCCGCATTGCCGACCGGGAGGAAGTGTGCGTCCGGCGGCGCGCCGAGTTCGTCGACGATCTCGAAGGCCACGGTCTTCTGACCCTCCAAGCGGAACGGATTCAGAGAGTTCACCAGCGTCAGCGTCCGGGTCTCCGTCACCCGTCTCACGAGCCCGAGCGCATCATCGAAGTTGCC
>JAGQRC010000585.1 GCA_020425835.1 Planctomycetota bacterium
GTCTACGACTCCGAGGAGTGGAAGGCGATCATGGCGCAAAACGGCCTCGCTCCCCTTAATCTTCGCGGCGAGGAATTCGAGCAGTTCGTCGCCGAATCGGTCGAGCGGATCGCCGGCCTCTCGCGCGAGATCGGACTCATCCAGTAGCCGCATGCCCGAGCGGGACGGTCGCTCGCGGCCGTCCCGCTCTCGTTCTCGAGCGACCCTCTGGGACGAGCTCACTCCTCGGGAGGGGAATCCTCGACGATGCGCAGATTCCCGTGTCCCTCGAGATTCCCCGCCAGCAGCGAGAACTTGAGCTTGGTCGCCTTGCGAACGAGCTTGAGGTCCAGCCGCATCGCTTCGACCCCCTTCTCCATCTTGTAGAGTCGGAACTGCGCGCGAATCCGCGGCGACTCCTCATCGGCACGCTGACCGATGACGAAGTAGAACCAGTCTTCCTTCCCCTTCTCGACCCAAACGTCGTACTTCCCGGGGGCGAGTTCGACCTTCCGGTAGGCGAGCCGACGCTCGGACTCGATCCGACCCCGGAAGCGCGACATCCAGTCCATGGCGCTGCGGTCCTCGTCCCATTCCTCCTTCGGCGTCCCCGGCGCCTGGTACTGGACCTCGACACCCTCGACCTTGGAGGACTCCTCCGCGGCCCGTGCGGGCGTCGGCGTGCTCCAGAAGCCGAGTGTCGCAGCGCAGACGAGGAGTACGGGAACAAGTCGACGGTTCCGACGTGAGGCGTCGCCGGCTCGAGAC
Source organism: Planctomycetota bacterium (assembly GCA_020425835.1). The sequence continues at coordinate 748 of JAGQRC010000585.1, forward strand.
TCGAACGAGATCATGAGGATCCCTTCCTATCACCGGCGCGTCGGGACGCGACCGGGTTGCGTGTTGAGCGTTCGTTTGCGAGACCAAGAACGGAAGCGTCGACGAGCGCTGCGCGCCCTTTCAATCAGTCCATGCCTGCCTGGCGAAGACGCACCCCACCAACGGAGTCGTATCCATGAGCACGCGACCGGTGCACTCGTCGACGCGTTGCTGTTACATGCGTCACTCCGTATCGTTGTCGGGGACTTGTCGTCGCGGAGCCCGCGCTCGCGCTGTCAGCGATCTCGGGGGCATCGCCGCGGCCACATCGGGCAAGAGGAGAGCAAGCCGCTTTCACGAGCACGATTAGCGAAGCGAGAGCGGCGCGTCGTTCGAGAGGAACGAGTCGCAATGGAGGTCGGCCGACCGAACCGGGACCGGGGAGCGGAGCGAGCGGGCTCCGCCGAGAGCGATGCCTCGAGCGAGCTACACGGCGTCGATCGGCTTCGCGCCGTGGTGAATCGACTGCGCACGCCGGAGATCGGATGTCCTTGGGACCTCGAGCAGACGCCGGAGTCGTTGGTGCCCTACCTGCTCGAGGAGGCGCACGAAGCCGCCGAGGCGATTCGAGCGGGCGTCGATGACTCGATCCGCGATGAGCTCGGTGACGTGCTGCTGAACGTGCTGCTCCAGGTCCGGATCGCCGAGGAAGAGGGACGGTTCACACTCGAGGCCGTCGCCGAGAACACCGCGGCGAAGGTCATCCGTCGCCATCCCCACGTGTGGGGAGACGAACGGGGCGCCGACCGCGAACGCATTCGCCAGAACTGGCGTCGGATCAAGCAGGAGGAGGATCCGGAGCGGGAGTCGAGCGCCCTTCGCTCGCTGCCGTCGACGCTACCGGCGCTCCTCCGCGCCTGTCGAGTCGGCTCGGACGCAGCACGGATCGGATTCGACTGGCCCGACGCCTCCGGACCGCTGGAGAAGGTCGTCGAGGAGACGGAGGAGATCCGCGCCGTTCTCGACGAGCCGACCTCGTCGCCCGTCGACCGACAGCGCGCCCTCCACCACGAGATCGGTGACCTCCTCCTCGCCGTCACCTCGCTGGCACGACACGGAAGCGTCGATCCCGAGGCCGCCCTGTCCGATGCCGTCGTGCGGTTCCGGGCGCGATTCGAGCACGTCGAGAGGGTCGCTCGCGATCGCGACACTCGGGATCTCGACGTACTCGAGGCGGCGTGGCAGGAGGCGAAGCGACGAGAGGCCGGGAGACTCCCCCCGCCTTGACCGAGACCCGGGGCACCGCTACTGTCCGCCGCTTCGGCACTCCCGCCGCGCGGCACCGGATCATCGGACGTTTCCTCTCCCGAGCCGCTCCACTCCCGACGCCTCGAGGGTGACCCACGCGCCGATGGGACCGGGGCTCCGGAGGCTTCTCAACGAACGACGGACGGTCGGTCGCGACCGCCCGCTCGTCCCGAGGTGATCATGACCTCTTCCACGCCGACCACGGATCGCCCGACCGGACCGGTCTCGTTCCAGGACCTCCTACTTCGGCTCCAGCGCTACTGGGCCGACCAGGGTTGCGTGATCCTCCAGCCCTACGACATGGAGATGGGCGCGGGGACGTTCCATCCCGCGACCACGCTGCGGAGCCTCGGCCCGCGCCCGTGGCGCGCCGCGTACGTCCAGCCATCGCGGCGACCGTCGGATGGCCGTTACGGCGAGAACCCGAATCGCTTGCAGCACTACTACCAGTTCCAGGTGATCCTCAAGCCGTCGCCGCCCGATCTCCAGGAACTGTACCTCGACAGCTTGCGCTCCCTGGGCATCGACCCTCGTCACCACGATCTCCGCTTCGTCGAGGACGACTGGGAGAGTCCGACGCTCGGCGCATGGGGGTTGGGCTGGGAGGTCTGGTGCGACGGGATGGAGGTGTCCCAGTTCACCTACTTCCAGCAGGTCGGGGGGTTCGAGTGCCAGCCCGTGTCGGGCGAGCTGACCTATGGGCTCGAGCGACTCGCGATGTACATCCAGGGCGTCGAGAACGTCTACGAGCTCGACTTCAACGGCCGCGGGGTCAAGTACGGGGACGTGTTCCTCGAAGCGGAGCGGCAGTACTCGCACTACAACTTCGAGGCGGCGGACACGGCGATGCTCTTTCGCCACTTCCAGGACGCCGAGAACGAGTGCGCCGCGATCCTCGACCGCGGCCTACCGCTGCCCGCCTACGATCAGTGCATCAAGGCGAGTCACATCTTCAACCTGCTGGACGCGCGCGGCGTCATCTCCGTCGCCGAGCGGGCCAGCTACATCGCCCGGGTGCGAGCTCTCGCCAAGAGCTGCTGCGAGAAGTGGCTCGCGACCGAGAGCGTCCCACCGATCGCCGAGGAGTAAACCGTGGCCGCCCTACTGCTCGAGCTGTTCAGCGAGGAAATCCCGGCGCGCATGCAGACTCGCGCGGCCACGGATCTGAAGCGTGCGACCGAGGCGATGCTCGGGGAGGCGAACCTCTCGTTCGACAAGGTCGAGGTGGAGGTCACACCCCGCCGGCTCGCGCTGACGGCCGAAGGGCTCCCTCTGTCCCAACCCGACTCGACGACGGAGCGCAAGGGGCCGAAGGTCGGCGCCCCCGACGCGGCGGCTCAGGGGTTCCTCAAGT
>JAGQRC010000586.1 GCA_020425835.1 Planctomycetota bacterium
GGTCGATTCCAGGTACACCGCGAAACCTCTCAGGGGCTGAAGGAGGGTCGACGACCCTCGATGGTCGTCCAATCGGTCTCGGTGATCCGCCACCGACCGTCCCGTTCGTCGAGCATTGCCCGCAGCTCGAAACGCCACTCGGTGCGAGGCTCGTCCGAATCACGAAGTCGGCGGACCTCCACCTCGACGGTGACCGAGGCCGTACGATCGGGTCGGACCTCGACGAGCGCCGCGCGCTCATCGATCTCGAGATCGAAGTCGAAGGCACGGGTCTTCGGGTGCCGCTCACGCAGGAAGAACGCGGTGGCCGCGCTGCGCAACAGCTCGCGACCCGTACCCGTCGGTAGATCGCGCCACGTCTCGTCGAAGTCGGCGATCAGACGACGCGCGCTGGCGTCATCGAACGCGGCCTCCAGCCCGGCGAGGATCGAGCGGATCTCGGCCTCGTCATCGCGTGGCCAGAGCCACCAGACGGCGAGACCGAGCACGACGACCGAGGCGATCAGGGCGAGCGGACGCGTCAAACCGTCTGCTTCCAGGATGCCGCGAGCTCCCCGGTCAATCCCCACTCGACGAGCGCTTGCTGCTCCGCGACGTGACGTCCGTGCGATCCGGTGGCCGGGCTCGCACTCCACGGACGACCGACGTAGGTCAGTCGCCGCGAGTCGGGAAGGAGTTCGTGGAATCGTTCGTCGACGAAGTCCCAGCCCCCCATGTTGCGCGGCTCTTCCTGCAGCCAGATGAGATCGGAGGCCGCCGCGTACTTGCTCAATGCCTTCGCGACCTCGTCCACCGGGAAGGGATAGAACTGCTCGAGGCGGAGGATGGCGACATTGTCGATCCCGAGCTCCCGACGGCGCGCCACGAGATCGTAGTACACCTTGCCGCTGGTGAAGATCAGCCGGTCGACCCGGGAAACGTCGTCGAGCTCCGACTCGTCGATCAGCTCGCGGAACGAGCCCTGGGTCAACTCCTCGACCCTCGAAGCGGCGGCCGGCAGCCGCAGCAGGCTCTTCGGCGTCATGACGACCAGTGGCTTCCGCTCCTCGAGTCTCACCTGGCGTCGGAGCAGGTGGAAGCACTGGGCCGCGGTCGTCGGGTAGGCGACCTGCATGTTGCCTTCACTCGTCAGTTGCAGGAATCGCTCGAGCCGCGCGCTCGAGTGCTCGGGGCCCTGCCCCTCGAATCCGTGTGGCAGGAGCAGGACGATCGCGCTCTGCTGGCCCCACTTCTCCTCGGCGCTGGCGATGTACTGGTCGATGATGACCTGCGCCCCGTTCGCGAAGTCGCCGAACTGCGCCTCCCAGAGGACGAGCGCGCGCGGATGCACGACGCTGTACCCGTAGTCGAAGCCGAGCACTCCGAACTCGGACAGCGGGCTGTCGTAGACGACGAAGGTCCCCTGGTCCGCACTGAGATGGGCCAGAGGCACGTACTTCCGCCCGTCCGTCGCGTCGTGGACGATCGCGTGACGATGATTGAACGTGCCCCGCCCGCTGTCCTCGCCGCTCAGCCGCACCGGCACGCCGTCGGTCAGGATCGACGCGAACGCGAGCGACTCGGCCAGTCCCCAGTCGACCCGGTCTTCGTCGAACGAGCGACGCCGTCCCTCGAAGATGCGCATCAACTTCGGATGGGGATGGAACGACTCCGGCAAGCGCACCGTCTCCTCCAACAGCTGATCCAGCCGCTCCCGGTCCACACCTGTCTCGATGCGCTCCCGCACCGCCCCCTCGCTGTGTTCGAGACAGGGCTGGATCGTGACCGGTGCTGTCTTCTCCTTGATCGCCTTCGCCTCCTGCAGGGCGCCCTCCAGCCGATCGTGGAAGTCCTCGAGCATGCGCTCCCCGGTCTCCGCGTCGATCTCCCCGCGCACCAGCAGTCTCTCCATCGAGAGCTTCCGCACCGACCGATGGTGACGGATCTTGTCGTACATCACCGGCTGGGTGAGAGCGGGCTCGTCCGCCTCGTTGTGCCCCCAGAGGCGGTATCCGACGAGATCGAGGACGACGTCGCGGTGGAAACGCTGACGGTAGTCGAAGGCCAGGAGCATCGCACGAACCGCGGCCTGAGGGTGGTCGGCGTTGACGTGGAAGATGGGCGCGCCGACGCTCTTGGCGACGTCGGTCGCGTAACGCGTCGACCGCGCGTCGCGGGGATCGGTAGTGAACCCGATCTGGTTGTTGACGATGACATGAACCGTGCCGCCCGTCCGGTAGCCCTCGAGACCGCACATGTTCAGGGTCTCGAACACGACGCCCTGACCGGCGAACGCCGCGTCCCCGTGGATCAGGACCGGCACGACGCGAGCACCATCGGCATCGCTCTTCATGTCCTGGAGCGCTCGCGCCATCCCCTCGACGACCGGATTGACCGACTCGAGATGGCTCGGGTTGGACGCGAGATTGACCCGGACCACCGTTCCATCCTCGGCCTGGTACTCGCCGGTCATTCCGCGGTGGTACTTCACATCGCCGGAGCCCTGCGTGCTCTTGGGATCGATGTCCTCGAACTCCTGGAACACCTGAGCGAAGGACTTGCCCACGACGTTGACGAGCACGTTCAATCGCCCGCGGTGCGACATGCCGATCACGACCTCTTCGACGCGATCCGACGCCGCACGGCCGAGGAGCGCCGCGAGACAGGGAATCAAGGTCTCGCAGCCCTCGAGCGAGAACCGCTTCTGGCCGATGTAGCTCTTGCCCACGAACTTCTCGAAGGCCTCCGCCGCATTCAGCTGGGAGAGGATCTCGAGCTTCTGATCGACGGAGAACGTGACCTCCTCGGCGGCCTCGAGTCGCTCGAGCAGCCAACCGCGCTGCACCGGGTCGGAAATGTGCATGAACTCGACGCCGGTGTACTGGCAGTAGGCTCGACGCAGGACGTCGAGGATGGCTCGGAGCTTCGCGACCTCTCGGCCTCCGACACCGTCGCAGATGAAGGACCGATCGAGATCCCAGATACTGAGCCCGTACGAGTAGAGCTCGAGCTCCGGGTGGTTCTCCCGCGGTCGGTGGAGCGGGTCGATCGTCGCGATCAAGTGGCCGCGCACGCGGTGCGCACGGATGAGTTGCAGCACTTGCGCCTGTTTGACTGCCGCCACCGGGATGCCGGCCCGCGCGAAGATGACCTCGGACCCAGTCGGAACGGCCGCGGCGCCGTCGGTCTCCGCGGCGGCCCACCCCATCGGTTCGAGCGGGATCTCCAGCGCACCGAAAATCTCCTCGTAGAAGTTCTCCGCACCGATCAGGAATCGCTCGACGGTCGCGAGGAACTCCCCGGACTCGGCCCCCTGGATGATGCGGTGGTCGTAGGTGCTCGTCAGCGTCATCACCTTCGAGAGACCGAGCTGCGCAATCCCTACAATTATGAATGGCTTTGCGTA
>JAGQRC010000057.1 GCA_020425835.1 Planctomycetota bacterium
ATCGACGCCGGGTTCGTCGGCAACACGAATCCCTGCGTGATCGACGTGCAGATGATCACCGCTGCGGATGGAGGATCGATCGACCTGTCGGGCGCCACGTCGCTGACCGCCCCGACGCGCGCCGAGGACCGCCTCGAGATCTCGGTGGATACCGACAGCGCCCTCGATCTCGCGTCGCTCGATACGGTGACCAGCGCGGGGAACGGGCAGACCCGTTGGCTCGTCTCGGGGAACGGTGTTCTGACGCTGACTGCGCTGCGGGAAGTGCTCGCCCCGGGCAATCTCGGTCGGCACGGCTTCGAGCTGAGCGACGGCGCGTCGATCACCCTGCCCTCGCTCGAGCTCGCGGAAGACGTGACGATCGCGGCGTCGGGCGGCTCGGTCGCGACGATCGATGGCGTCGCACCGGTGTCCCACTCGACGCTCGGGCGCACCTCCAACACCTGCGGCTCGTTCGTCTTCCCGATCTTCACCGCCGAGAATCCGGGGACCGTGCTCGCGCTTCCCGCGATCACGTCGATCGATGCCGGCTTCGTCGGCAACTCCAATCCCTGCGTGGTCGACGTTCAGGAGATCGCGGCCTCGGACGCCGCTCTGGTCGACCTCTCCGGAGCGGTGTCGTTGATCGGCCCGACCCGAGTGGAGGACCGCCTGGAGCTGTCGGCGACGACGGGCGGATCGATCGATCTCGGGGGCCTCGTCACGGTCACCAGCGCGGGGGAGGGTACCGTGCGCTTCTCCGTGAACGGACCGACGACCAGCCTCGACCTCGGCTCGCTCGAGGAGGTCCTCTCCAACGGGACCGTCGGCCGGTTCGATCTGTTGCTGTCCGACGGCGCCACGGTCGAACTGCCCTCGCTCCGAACGGCGCAGGACCTGGTCCTCTCGGTGGACGGGGGAGCGGCGATCATCGCGAACGGGCCGCTGCCGATCGCCTACTCGTCACTCGGGCGCTACTCGAATGCCTGTGGCTCCTTCCCCCATTCGCTCTTCTCCGCGGAAGGCTCCGGCGCGTTGATCGATGTCCCGGCGGTCACGTCGATCGACGCCGGTGTGGTCGGCAACGCGAACCCGTGCGTCGTCGATCGTCAACGCATCACCGCGACGCAAGGTGGAACCATCATTCTCTCCGGCGCCCGGACGCTGATCGTGCCGACCCGTGCCGAGGACCGATTGGAGATCAGCGCCACCGAGAACGGCGTGATCGATCTCTCGGCCCTCGAGTCGTGGACGACGCCCGCCAGCGGCAAGCTCACCATCGACGTCGGAACCGGTGGACTGGTCGATCTCTCGTCGGTCGACCAGATCGACGCGGAGACGACCTTCACCGTCTCGACGGGCGAGCTTCGTCTCGGTGAGCTCGATCCGATGGCGCCGATCACGCTCACGGCCAGCGGGCCGTCGTCGATCGTCCGCGTCCTCGATGGGATCCGCATCGTCGAGGGTCACGTCGTCCAGCTCGACAATGCCGAGCTCCACGTCGGCGGCGAGCTCACCTTCTGTCACGAGAACGAGATGAACTTCGACCTGTCGACCGCGACGGTGCACCTGGACGGCGCGACGACCCAGCGTGTCGAGGTGGGCGGTGTCGACATCGGCGTCGCGGTCTCGTTCCTGACCAACCCGAACTTCTCGATCGGCGAGCTGATCGTCGGGAGCGCGGGGCAGCCGACGACCGTGCAGCTCGTCGACGCGATCGACAACGGGAACCGTGGCACGCCGCCGAACCCGGAGGCGCTCTACCTCGGGCTCGATGAGAGCGGCGACGGACTGCAGCTGCTCGGGGGATCGACGCTGATCCTCGGCGACGTCCACGCCTACGCCTACCTCGGAGGCAACTGGGTCCTCCTCAGCGATCTCATTCCGGCCGGTGAGAACATGGTCGCGTTCGGCGACGGGTTCCTGCAGGCGATGTCGACCGCCGCCCCCGAGTTCGTCCGTGGCGACTGCAACGTCGACGGCATGGCCGACGTCTCGGACGCCGTGGCGTCACTCGACATCCTCTTCGTCGGCGCGCCCGCACCGAGCTGCGACGATGCCTGCGACTCGAACGATGACGGCCTGTTCAACATCGCCGACCCCGTCTTCACCCTGGAGTACCTGTTCATCTTCGGCGAGGCGCCGCCGCCACCGTTCCCGCTCTGCAGCGCGGACCTGGGTTGCGGTCCAGACCCGACCCCGGATGCCCTCGATTGCGATGCGTACCCTCCGTGCCCGTGATGACCGTGCTATCCCGGGGCGAGTGCCGGCACCACGTCGGCGCTCGCCCCAACTCGAACCGATCGGGCGCCCAGGGCTTCGTCCCACCGAGCTCGAAGCGATCCGTGAGATCTCCGGGTGAGATCTCGGCGCGAAGTGCTGCGCGCCGTGCGCTCCTTGACACCACCGGAGCGAGCTGCGACCTTCCGAGAGTCCGGAGTTCCGAGCGCGACGCGGCGCGGGACACCGGAGTCGGCGGGAGGTCCATGGGCGAGGACGACCGACAACTCGAGGAGACGCTCTCGGGCGCTCGCACGGGTGATGGGGCTCGGACGCACGAGGTCCGTCGCGCGCTCGACGGCGACCGCGACGCGTTCGACGGGCTGGTGCGTCGCCACTCGGCGGAGATCTACCCCGTCGTGATGCGCGTCCTCGGCGATCGGAACCAAGCCGACGATGTCATCCAGGAGTCGACGTTGCTCGCGTGGACGCGACGATCGCAGGTCCACTCCCCGGAGTCCTTCTCGAGCTGGTTCTCCACGATCTGTCGCCACGAGGCGCTGCGTACGCTTCGCGAGCGTCGCACGGCGCGTCAGCGCTCGGTCTCCCTGGAGAGCGCGTCGCCGGAACGATCGTTCGAGGGCGCTCCGACCGACGACCTCGCCATCGCAGAGTCGGCTGCGCGCTGGTTGGAGCTCGCCGAGACCCTGCTGAGACCCCGCGCGTTCGCGGCGCTCCTCCTTCGTTACCGAGAGCGATCGTTCGAGGAGATCGGTGGCCTCCTCGACTGTAGCGCGGCCAATGCGCGCAGTCTCTTCCGACGCGCCCGGGAGAGGCTCTGGGCGCACGTGTTGACGCGTGGAGCAGAGCTGATCGGAGGCGACGATGCGATCCGAGAGGCGTACCTCGAAGCGGAACCGCAACTGTCCCGGGCGGAGCGTCGCGCGTTCGAGAGTCGAGTGTTCGAGGCGCTCGACCTCGGACGGGAGAACGACTTCCTCTCCGCCTGTGGAAAGGTGGCTCGCCATGTCCGACCGTGATCCACCGGGCGCGCACCTCCCGGACTTCGACGAGACCACTCCGATCGAGCAGCGGTGGGCCGCCGCACTCTTCGAGAAGGTTCGTTCCGAGGACTCGACCTGCCTGAGTGACGCGACCCTCGATGCGCTCGGTCGCGACCTTCTCGACGAGGCCGAGGAGAAGCGGTCGATCCGTCACGCCACGACCTGCCCGAGCTGTCTCGAGCGATGGACGTCGCGGCGAACGCGCCCCGCAGTCCGTCACCGGATCCGACTCACCTTCGTCGAGGACCGGGACACGGGCCGCGGCTCTTGGTCCGCCTCGGTCGCCGGTTCGAGCGCATCGACGAGCCGCGAGATCGCGGACCGCATCGGGCAACGCCATGCCCCCCCGCCGGCCGGAACGCTCCGGAGCGCGGGCGCCGACCCCGCGGGGGAAGCCACGTGGCGCGACGCGTTCTCGGTCGGCGACACCGAGATCGCGGTCATCACGGTTCACTCGATCTCCGACCCATCCCGCCGAGGCGGCGCGCGGGTTCAGATCCTCGTCGTCGATGGTGTGGACCTCGAGCGGCCGCGAGCGGCGATGCCGATCGCCCTCGGTTTCGCCGACGGAGAGCCCTTTCGTCGCGAGACGTCGGATCTCGGCCTCGCCGAGTTGATCCTCCACGGGCCCGGGACCTACGAGGTGTCGTTCGACCACCCCGCGCGGTTGGTGCTCGAGCTGGACATCGAGCGCGGCCATGACTGAGCGGGGATGTCGGATCGCGATGTCCGATCTCCAGAGCTGATCGCGATGCCGAATCGCGGCGATCACGACCTGCTGAGGCACATCCGCGATCTCGAGTCGCGACTCGGTCCGGACGATGGTTGGGACGGGGTCGCGCGGGAGCTCCCGCGGCCGCAGACCGTGCGAGTCGCGGAGATCGAGCGAGCGACCGACGACACGCTCGACCTCACCTTCGACTCGCCGCGCGATGCGCAGCGGCGCGCGCTCGGTCTGGGCCAGTGGCTCCGGACGGACGACGAAGCGCCCGAGGATTTCGGTCACCGACTCTCGATCCCACTCGGCAAGGCGGCGCTCCATCTCGGCGCGCCTCCGCCGCTCGAAGCGCTCCGCGCGGCGGTCGCCCACTTCGGTCGTCGCGGCGACCTGGCGCGGGAGGCACGGGCCTGGACGACGATCGGGTCGTGCTTGCTCCACCAAGGACGGATGGCGCAGGCGGTCGACGACCTCGTGCGCGCGGTCGATCGTGCCGATCGCGGCGACGATCCTCTCGCCCGGGCCGAAGCGCTCGGGGCGCACGCGACCGCGCTCCACTTCCGAGGGCATCACGCCGAGGCGCTCGACGCGTTGGACCGAGCGATCGAGATCTCGCGCTTCCGCGAAGACTCGTCGGAGCACATTCGCGCGGTCGGCCATCGCGGCGTTCTCGCCGCCACCTCCGGTGAGGTCTCGACCGCGCTCGAGGACCTCGAACGCGCGGCGGCGCTCGCACGGAGCGTCGGCTTTCGCTTCCTCGAGATCCAATTCGGGGCGAACCGCGCGATCTTCGCCTACAGCCGCGGCGAGTACCGGGACGTCATCCGGACCCAGACACCGTTGCGGGAGGCGAGTCGGCAACTCGGGCTGCTCCGCTTCTACCGCATCACGACGGCGAGCCTCGCGAGCGCCGAGCGCGCCCTCGGCTCCAGCGAGCAGGCCGTCGAGTACTTCCGGGAGTCGGTCGAGCTCGCGCGGACGATGCAGGATCCGCGCGGCGAGTGTCTACAGCTCGGGAATCTCGGGGAGACACTCCACGACCTCGGCCGTCACGCGGAAGCCGCGGAGACGCTCGAGCAGGCGGTTCGATCGAGTCGTCGACTCGGACAGGGCGACGTCCTCGCCGCGAACCTCGGACATCTCGGCCGCCACGCGCTCGACCAGCGTCGTTTCGCGAGCGCGCGACGCTGCTTCGAGGAAGCGCTCGACACCCACACTTCGACCTGGGGGGGCTACCCCGCCGCGTACTGTTGGCTCGACCTCGGGCGGTGCTGTCTGGAGATCGGTGATCCCGAGCGAGCGCGCGATGCCCTCGCTCGCGCGTTGGCAATCGCTCGCGCAGCCGAGAACGAGTACCTCCTCGGTGAAGCGACGGGATTGCTCGGTCGAGAGGCCCGGCAACGCGGAGACATCGAGAGCGCGCTCGAGCTCCTCGGCGAGGCCTTCGATCGCGCGAACCGATCGAGCAACCTCGAAGCGCGCGCCACCTGGAGCCGCGCGTACGGCGAGCTGCTCGAGGAGTGTGGCGACCCGCGTTCGTGCGACGTCTACGAGTGTGCCGCCGAGGCCGTCGACGTGCTCTCGTCGCTCCGGAGGGAGGAGCGCCATCGCCGAAGCGCGGATGCCCGTCACGCGGAAGCGGGGTCGGGAGCGGTGCGCGCGACGTTCGCCTTGGACCGGAGCGATACGCGACTCGAGCGGACCTTCGAGGCGATGGAACGGGCGCGGGCGCGGACCTTCGTCGACCTGATCCATACAGTTCGCTCCCGTCACGCTTCGTCGGCCCGCGAACTCTACGCGCTGTCCTGCCAGTCGCTCTGCGGCGCGGAGCGTCAGTATCGACGGATGGAGCGCGATGGGGCGAGCGATCTGAAGCCGCAGCGGAGGCGCGTTCGCGAGGCGGAGCAAGAGGTCGAGCGCTATCTCGACGAACTGCGGCGCGAGGAGCCCTCCGACCAGAGCTTGCACCGAATGCGGAGCTCGAGCTGGGACGAGTTCCAAGGATCGTGCACGAGGACCGGCCGCGCTTGGCTGATGTACTGGTCGACACCGAGCGAGCTCATCGCGTTGGTCGCGCGCGGGAACGGATCGATCGAGGGGCGCGCGATCGGTTTGCCCGCGTCCCATCTCGCCAACCTCGTCCACGCCTGCCGGCCTCCGTCGTCGAGCGGTCGAGGCGAAGAGTCCCCCATCATCCGCACCGTCGATGTCGACGCCCTGCGACACGCGCGCGAGCGATTGATCGATCCGGTGGCGCCGTGGCTCGATGATCACGAGGAACTCATCGTGATCCCGCACGGTGAGATGCACGGGCTCTGCTTCGCCGCGCTCTTCGCACCGGAACGTTTCCCGCGGGGCATCTCGATCGGTCCGTCCGCCACCGCGCTCGCGGCCCGAGGTCCACTGTCATTGCCGAGTGATCCCGAGATCGGGATCTTCACCGATCCCCGGACTGCGGCCCCGCGGCTCCCGGGGGCGCGACACGAAGCGGAGCGGCTGGCACAGCGGTTCGCGAAGAGCCGGACGGTCGGGGGCGCGGCGGCGACTCGCGAAGCGTTCGAGCGGCTCGCCGCCGAAGTCGACATTCTCCATTTCGCAGGCCACGGCCACTTCGATCCCGAGCGACCGATGCGCTCCGGGCTGCGCATCGCCGGAACCGAACCCGAAGGAGACGTGATCACCGTGCACGATCTCTACGGCCTCGACCTGCGTGCCCCGTTGGTGGTCCTCGGCGCCTGCGTCACCGGACGTCACGCGATCGAGAGCGATGATGATTGGATCGGACTCTCGCGCGGGTTCTTCCACGCCGGAGCGCGCGCACTGATCGCGGCGCAGTGGGAGGTCGATGACATCGCGGCATCGTTCCTGACGGACGCCCTCTACCGGGAAATCCTCGCGGGAAACTCGCCGCCGCAGGCGCTCCGCTCCGCGCAGCGGGCGGTGCGAGCGACGACCCGCGACGCCGCGCTCACACGCGTCGCGGCGACCCTCGCCCGCACCGAGACTCCGGAAGAGGTCGCGTCGCTGCAGGCCGAGCGCGCGCGCATCACGGTCGACCCCCACCCCTACGCCGACCCGTTCTACTGGGCGGGCTGGGTCGCGATCGGCGGCGCGTAGCCCGGCCGTTCGATTTCGGAACCCACCAACCCGCCTACACATAGAACGAGTCTGTCACGGACCGGGAAGCGCGGCGATCGCTGCGGGATCATCCCGGGACGCGACGGCCGCACCCCGACCCGACCCGCAGACCCATCGAGAGAGGTTCCCCCATGCTGAAGACCATTGTCGCCCTCGGGCTCCTCGCCGGCTGGGCGTGGACTGCCACGGCCAACGTTCCCGGAGGGCGCGCGGCAGCCGCGGCTCGGTCGCGGGCACTCGTCGCGCTGACCGGACCGAAGTGTGCCGTCGCGGAGCGCGGGTATGCGCTCGCGACGACCGAGGAGCAGTTCGTTCGTTTGTGGCAGCGCTACCGCGGGGAGAAGGCGACCGGCAAGTACGACGCGCACTACAACGAGATCGGGCTTCCGGTCGTCGACTTCGAGCGGTGCTGCGTGCTCACCATCTTCCACGGGGAGGGTTGGAACAGCGCGGGGCTCGCCGTGGAGTCCATCGCCGAACTCGACGACCGAGTCCGATTCCGGTACGACGACAAGTCCTACCAGACCGAGGGCCCCGACGGCGGTGGCGAACGGTGCCGCGTCTACGGCTTCTTCGTCCTGCCCCGAACCTCGAAGCAACTCGTCGTCGAGCAGAACGTGCAGGGACTCATCGGCGGCGAGCCGGTGTGGAAAGAACGTGCGACGTTCCCCGAGGCGAAGCGGTAGCGTCGAGACACCCGACCTGCCCGGCGAGGCGCACGGATCACGTGCGCGCGAAGGTCCCCACGCGGACCCGTTCGACTGGGCAGGCAGGGTCGCGATCGTTGGCGCGTAGCGAAAACCTCCGGAACGTGCGGAGTTCCTTCTGCGGACTCGAACGTCGACGACGGGCGTCGGATGGATCCCGCTCACGATCGACTCGTCGACGGTCTCATTCTCCAAGCGTGCTGATTCTGAACACTCCAATCCGACAGTTCATCGGTGGTTGCTCTCACCGCATTCCCTCGATTCACTGGTCTCGGTCGCCGGGTCCCGGGAGGGGGCGAGCCACGACGATCCCATGCTCCCGATCCGGGTCTGTGGCCCAGCCGAACGAACCCTGCGTGGGCGGTCGTCGACCGTCCCACCCGATCGAAGAAGGGACGCGCGATGAGGACAGCGGTCGCTCTGATGACAGTTCTACTGTGTGGATGGGTGACGACGGCACAGGCCCAGGTCACGTTCCTCGCCTACCATTGGAACGCCAATCCCTCGGAACTCGTCACCTTCACGAGTGACGATCCGGGAAGCGTGACAGTCATCGGGTCGTGTGGATCGATCGGCTTGCATCTCTCAGGATTGGAAGTCGTCGGGGGTGAAGTGCTGGCATATGGTGAATTGTCCGACGATCCGGTTGGGCTCTTCCGGGTGAACACGGTTGATGGGTCCGTCTCGCTTCTCGGCGGAGGTGGCGTCGCCTCCAACTCCAGGATCACCGACCTCGCCTTCAACCCGGCAGCAGGCCAACTCTTCGCGAGCGCCTTCAACAGCAGGCTCGGAAGCGCGGAGCTCTATCAGATCGACACCTCGAACGGCTATGCGTTTCTCGTCGAGGACTTCGGCGCCGCGGGCATCGTTCCCGTCGGACTTGCCTACGATGGGTGCGGCCGAGGTTTCCTCCATGACATAGACACGGAACGGATGTACGAGATCTGTGGGTCAGACCTTCGTCCAATGCCACTCGGGACGGGTACCATGACGAACCACAGCCAAGGAATGACGATCGACTGGGACGGGGGTGGATCGTGGTATCAGGCGATCTACGACAACTCCCTGCTCCCGAGCTACCTCCGCCCGCAACTGCGCTCCGTCGACCCGCTCACGGGCGAAACTACGCTGATCGGTGTCATCGGTGCGGGAGTGCCCGGGCAACCGTCCTATCCGTGCTCGGACTTGGTCATCCTCCCGACGATCGGGAATCAGAGTTGCCTTCCATTCGTCGACTGCGACGGGGATGGGCAGGCCGACCTTTGCGCCACGGTATCGAGCGCACCCGACTGCAATCGGAACATGGTTCCGGACGTGTGCGACATCGCAGACGGCACCTCGACGGATGTCGATGCCGACGGCATTCCGGATGAATGCCGACCACCGTTCTCACGCGGCGACTGCAACACCGACGCGCTCGCGGACATCGCCGATGTCGTCGCGATCCTGACCTACGTCACGGGAGGAAGCAGCAGCGCTCCGGGCTGTCTCGATGCCTGCGATTCCAACGATGACGGTGTCGTCGACATCGCGGATAGCATCGCCTCGCTGTCTTCGCTCTTCGGCGCGCCGACTTGGCCGCTCCCGCCACCGTCTAGCTGCGGCCAAGACCCGACGAGCGACGGTCTCGACTGCGGGTCGCTGTCGCCATGCCCGTGAGCGCGCGGCGGTTCCCGCAACGGGACTTGGAACAGGGAAGGTGTCGTTCAATGACAGTCAGGCCCCTCGCTCCGCGGGCAGCGGCACCTCGAAGAGGACGGGACGGCGGCCATCGGGATCGATGCGATAGACCGAGACTCGGTCGACGCGCGCTCGGATCGGAGAGGTGAGCCCCGCGGTCGCCTCGAGAGCGACTGCGAGGTCGCTCGGGGAGAGACGACCCACCGTGAGGTGCGGTACGAAAGTGTGCTGGCGAGCGAGGTGGGGAGCCAGCAGGCCGGCGTACAGCACGTCGTGCAGATGAACGATGGCGTCGTTGCCGACCTTGACGTTCAAGAAGAGAACCTCGTTCTCGTGGGCGGTGACTCCCCCCAAGACGACGTCGAACGCGGCGATCCCCGAAGTCGCACGGATCACGTGCGCGCGGAGCACTTCGTCCGAAGCCGGGTCCTCGAACGGATACACCAGCGTCAGATGCGCCGCCACGAGTCGAGCCAGCGGATCGTACCGCTCACGGACCGCTCGGATCTCCGACCACTCGGGACCATTGATGACCGAAGGAAACGCGACGACGACACGTTTCCCAGCCGTCGGAGTCGACATGGTTCGATCCTCCTCTCTGCTCCGCCCGCGCCTCGAGAGTCGCTCCGAAGCGACCTCCGCCGGACCGGGTGCGCGCTGCCGTCCGATCGCGGAAGGTCCGCTCCCACTCGGACTTCGAAACTGTCTGTCACGGACGTATGACGGGGATGACCTCGTCTCCTCGCCAGAGACAAGTCACACCGCGACTGCCGACGCTGATGGAGCTCACGCTCTCGATCGTGCCCCGCTCCTCGGAGTAGCGAAGGGGCTCTCCGGTCAGCGGATCGATCGGCACCGCGGGAAGCTCGGTCGGAACGAGCTCTTCGAGACTTGCGGGCTCGCGACCGGTGCGTCGGCGGAACAGGTGGATCGCGATGAGGGTGTCGGTCGCCACTTCGCAGTATCTCTCGGCCGCGAACTGAGACAGGCTGCTCCAGTGGAAGGGCTCCGCTGCCAGAGCCTCGCCCCAACGGTTTCCCAACAGCAAGTGCCAGAGCCAAGTGTGACCTTCGAGTGTCTCGATGATGGCGCGCACTCGCCACGCGTTCGGCGGTCGGTGGAGGTCCTCGAGCATCGCCCGAGAGATCTGGACGATGAGCCGGTGAGTCCGGTTCTTCTTGATCTGCACCGTTGGCACCGGCGGCGCCAGCA